>JACPMV010000058.1 GCA_016185845.1 Candidatus Woesearchaeota archaeon
CTGAAGAAATAAACAGTGCCGTTGCCGTATTTCCATTTTGAAACTGCATTTTTACCGTCTTCGTTGAAAGTGGCAATCTGCCTGAACCCAATTGCTTCTGATTTATTCTCAACATAATAAGCCTGCACAAAAACAATATTCTCCCCCACAGCTAATTTTAAATATTGGTCCGTGTTGTTGACTGTTGAATTTCTGTCGCTTGCGGATTGCCCTGATTTTTTTGAGAAATCAGCCCCAACAAGCTCTTTTCCCTGGGATGTTGCCAGCTCGCCGCTTATCAAAAGCACACCGCCGCTTGAGGAATAATTGTTAAATTTGTCTTTGAAGCTATTATAATTGCCTCCGCTAAGCAAAGGATGCTCCAATACTAAAAGCCCGTACTTGCTAAGATTGCTCCCTAAACCATCTATGTCATTTAAATTATTTGAGTCATCGCCAAAATAAATATCTGCGTTAAAAGTCTGAATCATAAAATCTTTTAAGAAAGAGTCATCAGTATCTTGATAGTAATAAGCGCTTTTAATATTATAAGTTGTGTTTATTAAAGGGTAGCCGACACTGCAAACTCCTTCTACATTCAGCACTTCGCCCTTTTCATTCACAAAATAAACAAAATAATCATAAGGGGTAGCGAACTTTATCTTTGACAGAGTATAGCTCATCTTTTTCAGGTTATTTAATTTTGTGGCATTCAGCTGCTGCTCATCAGCTACGCCAATCCTTACAACAGTCGAGTTGCTCCAGTCGTCAGGATAGCCCTCCAAAGCCAATGAATTTGATATTGACTTTGCATCTTTTATCATTAAGTCAAGATCTCCATTGCCCTGGTTCTGCACATTGTTTGTGTAGCTGAAATAGACTACAAGCGTGAAGGTAAACAGCAGCAGGGCTATTGCAAAGTCCATATACCATGCCTGAGATGCACGCGAGCGTGCGAAGCGTGCTCGCACGCATTTACCTGAACGCGAGCTTGCGAGTCGTTCTCGCGAGCAACTTGCCCTGTTTGAATTAATTGAGATAGATAACCCCTCCTGTTTTGTTGATTTTATTTGCGCCCTTGGTTGCATTTCCAACTGTTTTTGGAACAGCAACTGTATAGAAGCTGTTTTTTGAAAGAACATTTATTATAGTGTAGTTCAAAGTTGTAAGCGAATAATTTATATTCTCAACTTGGTCCGGCATCTCAAATATTCTGATATAGCCATCTTCAACAGAAGCTGCTATTAGCAATTCCTTCTGGAGCTTCAGGGCGACATCCTTTACAGCCTCGCTTTCCCTTTCAATCCTGAAATCCTGCAGCTGGTCAAGGGAAGCCAGCGCAAAAGCTATCGCTATCAGAAAAGCCAGCCCTACAAAAATGAAAAATTCAGAGCTAACCTGGGATTTAGAATTCATTGCAAGCCTCTTTTTTTTGAATTTTATATAATATTAATTAAGATATAGACAATCGCGTTGATTGTATGATATTTACACGCAATTGCCTATCTCGTAAATTGCGATTATTTATTGTCACTTATTTACCGCAATTTACGATATTTATTGGATTTTATTTTATGCAATTAATTTGATGTTATCTTAACATATCCCTCTTCTGCCTTTATAGTTATGACGTGTATTCCTGCGCTTGCCGGCAATGTGCCGCTTATGTTGACAGAAGAAACCTGCACGACTTCAGTCACGCCTGCCTGGGTATTTATCTTAAATGCAATTTCCTTGCTTGACACGGTTGTTGATTGTATGCCGTCAGGAAAATTCATCTTTAAGGTGGTCTGCGAAGGCTTTCCCAGGTAATAGACCGATTCCGAAGCGTCAATTATCTTTCGCGAAATCTGCAATGCCTGGCCGGTTGCCACAGCATCTGTTGAATCAGCGGAGTACGTATGGTATATGAGCAAAAGCGGAATCGTCAAAAGCGCTGCAAAGCCCATCACAAGCATGTATTCTACGCTGACCTGGGATCTTAATTGCATTTTATTTTCGCTTTATTTTTTTTGGATTTTTAGCCCGAGCGATTTTGGCGCCCAGTTTACCGGCACCATTCAGCGATTTTTCTTTTATTAATTGCCCTATTTTTCTGCCTTCTCCCTTAAATCCGAACTCTTCGCTTATTTTTTGCGTCCTGAAGGAAGTTATTATAAATGCTATATAGGCAAATATGATAAAAATATATTCAGGATATGTCAGATAAGTTGCATGGGTCAGCTCAAAGCCGGACTCGTATATATTCCTTAAAGTCTGCCAGATGGAGAATGTGACAATGAATGCAAGGCATATCGCAAAATTGTCCATGAACCTCTGGATAGATCCCTCGCTCAGCTTTTTTCTTGCCCTTGAAATCAAAAGCAGCGAAGCAATGCCGAATATCACTGTTGTTATTCCGACTATCTGCATATGCACCATTTTAAGCACCTCCAAGATCAACCCTTGAATCAGCAAACTGAGTCAGCTCATCAAGCAGGGACTGCTCGGTCTCCTTCTCAAGAGTTATGATTATTCCTTTTACCTTCCACTCCCTTATCTTGCCAGCCAGAAAATGAATGAACCTGGCCACCGTGGCAGGCTTGTTGAATATGATTAATGTGTTCAGGGAATCAAATATCAGGAATTTTTCGCTTGTCGGCAATGCTTTTATCGCCTGATCCATTGCCACAGATATATCGCTCAGCTTTTCAGGGCTGCCTATGTACAGGCAGTTATCTACTTTTTTTAGCTGCTCTGCCCTAGATGTGGCGTCAATAAAGATAACAAGCCTTGTATCTATGCCGTTGTTCGCAAGGTTTCTCTGCATAACCTCGTAAGGCTTGTTTAAGGTAACATAAACGCCTGGGTTGTTTTGCTCATTCACCAAGAACCTAAGAAGGTCAATAGCAGCATTTTGGTAGTTTTTCGCGCCGACTGTAACAAGGAGAAGATATTCCTTTAAGCTGCTTACCTCTTTTCTAAAGCTTTCCTGAACTGCAATCATGTACACCACTTTTTAAATGAGAAATCAACACCTATGAATATAAACTTTTCTAAAACCATAAGACTTTTATATTAGTTTGAACCAAAAACAGCAAAAGAGGGTGATATTTTGGCTTTTGAGCTTATAAAGACAGGCACGCCTGGCTTGGACCAGGTTTTGAAAGGAGGATTGCGAAAAAATTCCTGCATTCTTGTCACAGGAGCTCCCGGCACAGGCAAGACTCTGATGGCGCTCCAGTTCATTTATTACGGGGCAAAAGACTATAATGAAAACGGGATATTCATAACAACAGAGGAAAGCCTTGAAGTGCTGCACCAGAGCGGGAAAAATCTCGGAATGGATATCCAGTCAATGGTCAGCAAGGGCAAAATCTTTATTGTCCAGAAGCCGATAGCTACATTAAAAGGAGGGCTTTCTTCAATTAAAGGGCTGATGGAATCTATCAAGGAATATAACATCAAAAGGGTTGCGCTTGACTCGCTAATATTCTTCGAATACCTCTACCCGAGATTTGACGGCAACAAGATGGAATTCAGGAGGCAGGTCTTGATATTCATGCAGCAAATGAGGAAGGCAGGAGTTACATTCCTGGTAGTTTCTGAAAGGTCAATAACAGACTTTGACAGGCTGGAATATGACATGATGGATTTCGTGTTTGAGGGAATAATAATGCTTTCAAGGATAAGGAAAGGATCTTATTTTGAAAGAGTTGTAACAGTGGCAAAAATGAGGGGGCAGGACCACAGCCTTGATGTTTATCCATTGACAATAGGCCATGACGGATTAAAGGTTCTATTTGACCAGACTCCATTCTCTTTGGTGGAGAAAGAGGAAGGCAGCGGGTTTAAGTGAAAATCACCTTCCATTTTACTTAATGAATTATTTGATACTCTCTTCTATAATCTTTTGCTCATTTGCGGCAATACCATAAAGTTCAAAAACAAGACAGTCTATTTCAGCCTCAAGCTTCTTGGTGTCGTCATGTTTTTTCTTGAGTTTGAGAATTTCCTTTACTTTTGTGGTTATCTGCTCAGCAATCATCTCTTCTTTCTTGTTGATTGGTAGTTTGATTGGTAATTTTTCGGTATAACCCTTGCTGTAATTATAATATCTACCTTGAACATACGGAGATATCACTGTAATGTAAGCCCCTAAAAGTTTAGAATTGAGAAGCCCTAATAGAAGATAGATGTTAATTTTTTTGGGGATAATTGCAACTACGGAGTCCGAGAGATAAGCTCCTGTGTCGTCATACGCAAATCTATTCTTTTCAGCTATGCGAGGACAAACTATTTTATGCATTTCAAAAAATTTTGGTTCTCTAGCCCTCCATAGCTCAAACCATTCTTTATTCCATTGGGTGATATTCTTACCATCTAACACTCTTCCACTCAATCTATCCTTAAACTGATTGAGGTATTTGGAAGCACCGGGATAAAGGCGCAAGTCAATCGGTTTGGCATTGGATTCATAAGGGAATAACAAATCCTCATTGGAAGAAGTTGCTGAATATTCGCGGACATTTTTACCCCTGATAATCTTTTTAAGTAAACGTTCCTCTATTTTAAAAGAATCAATTTTTTGTTTTGTTACATAAAATATATCGTCAGAGCCTTCCCCACCGCAAGTTACACCCTGTGTTATTTTTTCTGTGTAATGGGCGAGCGTTTCTAGCCCAGAGAGCCTCGTCACTAAAAACCCTTTGCCCGTTGTGCTTAAGTTCCAGCCAGAGCTTTTCAAAGTTTCTTGCTTTACTGTGCTGAGTTTGAAATATTCATCGTTATATTTTGTTTCTGACCATCGTTTTTTAACTAAGGAGAGTAGTTCTTCCGGCGCCACGTTCTCAGCCCTTGGCTTGAATTCAATATGGATGAAACTGCCTGGAGAGTTATTCTCAAAAACAAGAATGCATGGATAGTTAGTTGCGTCTGTGAATATTTTTATGTCTCCGAAATCTGTTATCTGACGTAGCGCAACATTTTTAGTGATATAATCACGTAACGCCTCAGCATAACCCACTTTCATAAAACGATTTTGTGTGATGTAGCCTAATTTTCCGTGTTGGTTAAGCATTTTTGCTCCAAGTTCTATGAAGAGAACGTAGATGTCAAATTTACCCTTAGCAGATAGATAGTGGGAGTATGTTGCTAGCGTTTGCTTCTCCATCTTCAATATTCCAAGCCATGGTGGGTTCCCTACCACATAATCATATTTTTTCTTCTTGAGTTCATCAGTAAAAGTTCTATCTTTAGCGAGACTTTTTCCAATAGCTCCTTGGAATTGCAATAGTCTGGTCTGGTCATTAGTTATTTCGAGTGAGTCTGTTTCATAGACTTTAAAGCGCGGGACAGTAAAAGAGGGATTTCCCTTTACTGCTTTTGAATAAATATCTATAATCTGGAAGAGAAGATTCATTTCAGTGATGTTTACTGCGAAGGGATTGATGTCAAAGCCATGTATGTGCATTGAAACAGAATTCACAATTTCCTCACACTCTTTTGGTGTAAGTTTTTCATAGACATCTAACCACTTTTTGTTATCTAGGGCTTCCTTAGGCGTAGCCTTGCCAAATTTTACTGCATGCCTTGCAATCAATCGCCTAGCTGCTCTGACTAGGAAGCCACCTGAGCCGCATGCAGGGTCTATAATGTCCTTGCCGTCTATAGCTTTTGTGGGGACATACTCAATGGCATCTAAAATATAATCAACCACTTCATCAGGGGTATAAAACTCACCAAGCTTTTTTCTTTCATCCTTCGGCAAATACTTTTCGTACAGCTTACCGAGTATATCCCTGTCTACTTTTGAGAAGTTGAACTGATTCAAAAGCCACAGTACCTTGTTTAGTACATGATCAAGTTCACCGTCTCCACTTTCATACCAATCCAGCGGGTTGTCCTTTTCATAAAAATGCGAGTATATTTTTTGTGCTCCGCTATATGAGAACTTAATTATTTGCTTGAATACTTCAGAATCACCCACAACCGGCTCTGTCAATTCTTCACGCAAGCGTTCAATGCCGCCGTTGGATATCTTCTTTTTGAGAAGCCCCTTATCTTCGCATATCCTAATGAACAGAAGCCTATTTAATAAAACATAAATGGATTCCTTACAGAACACTTGCTTATTCTCTTCTTCCTTTCCATCAAAACGGTTAGAAAGTGCCTTCCAAATGTAGTAGCCTGAAAATGAGGAATATTTTTTATATTCTCCTTCTGTTTTAAGCTCGAATTTTGCTATCTCTGCAGATTGCTTAGAGTTTTTCTTATTTACCTTCTTAATTTCATCTAACTCGCCTAGAGTCTGCTTATACTGATAATAACCTGCATAATATTCGTCAAACGCCGAGAATGTATACTGACGCATTAAGTCATTTGAGATATAATTTAGATGCTCTATCAGTTTTTTGAAGCCCTCATTGTCAGAAACATCAATAGCAGCATAATAATCATTGAATTTTTTATATTTAGCTTCGTCCCATATTTGTTGTTTAGATAAATTTTCCAGAAAAAGAATTTGTTCGGTTTCCTTGGTAGTAAGTTTTGATTCAATTGCTCTTTTTTCTTCAATTAGTCCTTTAATATTTAGGTCAATTTTCAATTCTCTGTTGCCTCCTTTCTTGACTTGCCATACTAGAAAATGGTAACCATTTGTAAGCCCAACAAAAATAGTAGAAGAATCAGCATATTTTCCCGCTTGGGTTTGCCATTTTTCAGCATTAATATCTTCTCGAGGCCTCTTCGTCTCTATAACAACAATCCGTCTTTTATTCTCGTCTAGAAGAGTAACGTCCGTTCTTCCTCGTTCAAATATATATTCATTTCCTTGGTAACCCAGAACTTCCTTGATAAAATGCTCTACAAATCTTGGGCTGAAGTCGTGCTCTAAAGTATCAATTGTTATTTCACTAAATATCTTCTTGAATCCGTGCAGTGATTTTTCAATAAAACTGAGGTCATCTTTTGATGTCATATTATCCCCTTATATAGATTTGTATCAACTTGCTCTAACTTATAAATCTTGCGAACACTTGTCAGGTAGTTAGCGCAACAAAACTTCCTATCAAAAAATGTTTAACTACTTCTCAAACAAATACTAGAAAGAGGCGCGGCATTTATACTACAAATAAATTTGTGGGTATTCTGCCTACGATTTTATAAAATTAACAATAAAAATTAAGTGCCTTCTTCCCAAGAGTTTAGATACTTGATTTGTTCTTCATCCAATTGGTCTATTTCAACGCCATACGCTTCTAATTTTAGCATTGCGATGTGATTGTCTATATCTTCTGGTAATTGAATTACTTCCGGCTTCATTTTGCCTTTATTTTTTACGGCATATTCACAAGCCAAGGCCTGCCCGCAAAATGAAGTGTCCATTACCTCACTAGGGTGCCCCTCGCTGAGCGATAAATTTACCAACCTTCCTTGCGCAAGGCAAGTTATTTTGTGCCCATTTTTTAATGTAAATTCTTCTACTAATGACCTTACCTCCTTTATACTCTTAGCCATAGCTTTTAATCCTTTGTAATCAATTTCAACGTCAAAATGGCCAGAATTGCAGATAATAGTGCCATCTTTCATTTTTTCCATATGCCTAGTTTTTATGACGTTTATATCCCCAGTTACAGTTATGAATATACCGCCTATTCCTGCCGCATCATCCATTTTCATAACTTGGTAGCCATCATATAACGCCTGCAATGCCCTGAACGGATCAACTTCAGTTACAATTACATTTGCTCCCATTCCCTTTGCTCTCAAAGCAACTCCTTTGCCGCATGAACCATAACCCGCTACAACAACATTCTTGCCTGAAACCAAAACATTGGTTCCTCTTTTAATACCATCCCAGGTTGATTCACCTGTGCCTATATAATTATCCAGCAGATGCTTTGTCTTGTTGTCATTCACAGCAATCATGGGATATTTTAATGCATCGTCCCTTTCCATTGCTTTTAATCTTATAATTCCTGTTGTAGTTTCCTCGCATCCTGCTATTATATCTTTTATCAGGTGCTCATGCTTCTTGTGTATTTCAGAAACCAGGTCGCAGCCGTCGTCAATTGTTATATTCGGCTTGAAA
>JACPMV010000051.1 GCA_016185845.1 Candidatus Woesearchaeota archaeon
CATCAAAGATTGTTTTGGAAAGGAATTATGTAATCCCGCTTAGAAGGGAAACTCTGAAAGTCCCGAATTTCAAGAAGGCAAACAAGGCAGTCAGGGCGATAAAGCAGTTCATATCAAAGCACATGAAATCAGAAAATGTTGCTGTAGGCAAATACCTGAATTTATTTATATGGAAGCACGGCGCCAAAAATCCCCCTCATAAGGTACAGGTGACTGCGTCAAAAGACGACAAGGGCAGGGTTTTTGTCGAGATTGTCGGCGCGCCAAAGGAAAAGCCTAAGGAAGAAAAAAAGCCTGCTAAAAAGGAAGAGAAAATAATTAAGGAAGCGGAATTCAAGGAGAAGCCGGAAGAAAAGCTTGAAAAAGAATTAGGGCATGCAAAGGAAGAAAAAGCCGAAGAGGCAAAGAAGATAGAGCACGAAGAGCTCAGGGAATTGAAGAAAGAGCAGCATGAGCACATTCCGAGGCATCATGCCCAGAAACTGCCTCCAAAAACTAAATTCCAGGAGCAGCACCAGACAGCGCCTAAGAGCGTTTGATTCAATTAAATTTATTAAACCGCTAGATTTCTAGGTTATTATGAAAGACTTACTGCCATTCGAAAAAATACAGAGAAAAATCCTTGTCAGAAAAGAATCAGAGACAGACTACAAATACGGCTGCAATCCGAATGAAAGAAAAACAGAGGAAATAGTAAATTACGGCATTGCCAACATAGACAAGCCAAAAGGCCCGACTAGCCATCAGGTTGCGGATTACGTGCAAAAAATACTGCATATCGATAAAAGCGGGCATTCGGGAACTTTAGACCCTGCAGTGACTGGGGTTTTGCCGGTTGCATTAGGCAGGGGAACAAGGATAGTTCAGGGCTTATTGACGGCAGGAAAGGAATATGTTGCAATCATGCACCTTCACAAGGAGGTTGATGAAAAAATTTTAAGGGAAACAATACAAAAAAATTTTCTTGGGAAAATAATGCAGATGCCTCCGATAAAAAGCTCAGTGAAGAGGCAGCTAAGGCCGAGGACAATTTACTATTTTAATATTTTGGAAATTGATGGAAAAGATGTTTTATTCAAAGTCGGTACAGAGGCAGGAACGTATATAAGAAAACTTATCCATGATCTGGGGCAAAAATTGAAAGTCGGAGCGCATATGGCTGAATTAAGAAGGACAAAGGCAGGCCCTTTTGGAGAATCGACTTTGGTTACGCTGCACGAATTGCAGGACGCGTATTATTTCTGGAAGCAGGAAAATAATGAGAAATTTATAAGAAAAATTATCCAGCCGGTTGAGAACGGAGCTGCCCATCTGCCAAAAGTCTGGGTTTTTGACACCACGGTTGAAAGCCTCTGCCACGGGACAGATCTGAAAGTGCCCGGCATAGGCAAATTAAACGATAAAATAAATGAAAACGACACTGTTGCAATAATGACATTAAAAAATGAATTAGTGGCGTTAGGCACGGCTAAGATGAACTCGGAGAATATGATGAAAGACAGAGGAATTGCAGTGCAGACAGAGAAAGTGTTTATGCAGCCGGGGATTTATAAAATTAATTAAGCAACATGCCCAAAAAAGACCAGCATGACGTAAACAATGTCCACGACATAGAGCATATAACCGAAGAGATTGAGAAGGGGAAGGCGAAAAAATGATTAATAGCAACAAGCAGAAAGGTTTATAATTGCAAATATGGTACTTTTTATAATGGCTGACGAAAATATAGTAACGGCGTTCTTTGAAGTAACCGGACTAAAAGTACCTTTACCTGAAGGATGGCATTTCCATGATGAGGGTGCTTCTCGGATAAGCCTATTTGCAGATCCTGACAAGCCGCAAACTATAGACGGAAGGGTAATTCAAATTTTTCTAAATCACCGAATCAGGTACTTAATGCAATCAGGGATTAGCCATGATGAAGCACTTACAGTGGCACAGGAAGAAACTCATCCTTATGTACTTCGTGAAATGCGTAATCCATTATCACAGCTAGGAAGATGTATTGCATTTCCTAATATTAATTATGGAAGTGGCCCTGAAACCCACCTTCATATTTTATATACCGACCAAGAAAGAGACGAGTTGAATGTTGCTTTAAGGGCGCATGAGGAATTTCATGCAATTAGCAAGATACCGGGAGCGATTCAAAATTTAGAGCAGCATTTCCTAAGTTCTCATAGAGTTTCTGTAAATTTTGGAAAAATACACAATGAAGAAGTAGCTGCTTGGTGCAATGCTGTTTTTGCGTTGCATGCACATAGCATGGACCCTCAACAGGTTTACCCTGCATCCCAATTTGGTGATGACAGGTTCAGAAGATATTTCGGCAGGGCAATGGAAATTTATGACCGAGCTTTGAATTATAAAAATCCTTCTCAAGGTTTTGGGGAGAAGCTCGCAAGGCTGGTAGGTTACAATTAGACACTTACTGAAAACCGCAAAATATTTATTCTCCTTTGCGAATAGTAACATAAAATGCCCCTAACTTCACTGTATACCTGCACAAGGTGCAAAAGAGAATTTAATTTTGAAAATATCAAGTATGATGACAATAACAAGCTTATCTGCGTCGAGTGCCTCGGCAAGCAGCAGAAGCTTGAGAAAAAGGAGAAATTAAGCGTTGAGAAGGCTGACGAGGGCCAGCCAATTAAATTCATATGCGTAAGCTGCAGGTTCAAATTCAACGTCAAGAAGGGCTCGCAAAAAGAGATAAAATGCCCGTTCTGCGGCAAGACAAAGCTGATGCTTGTGAAGAAGTATAAAGACGAGAATGACCTGATTAATGATTCAATGGACCCTAGGTTTGATTATTGATTAGTCACTTCTTAATGAAATTTTAATTTAATATCCTTCTTTATAAACCACCTTTTAATCTTTCCATACTGAAAATAATCCACTTTTCTTTAATTTTGAAAAACTATACCAGTATACAAAAACGTTACATTTATATACTAGTTCATATATTAGAATAATACAAATTTTAGGATTTGTAATATTTTAATTTAAAAAAGTTGAGGTGACTGGTAAAATGGCAATGGATTTTGTTATTGAAAGTGCGCTTAAGCAAGGAGTAGCGCAGCATGAAGACCTGCAGATAGGACATGCTAACATCAAAGTAATAGGATGCGGCGGAGCAGGCAGCAATATGGTAAGCTGGCTGTATAGGAAGGGAATAAGAGGCGCTGAAATTCTGGCTTGCAACACAGACAAGCAGCATTTGGAAATTACTGAAGCTGACAAGAGATTTTTGATCGGAAAAGAGCTGACAAGGGGCCTAGGATGCGGAGGCTTTCCTGACAAGGGAGCAAAGGCAGCCCAGGAAACAATACAGGAGATCAAAGAAGTCCTGAAAGGCTCTGACATGGTTTTTGTATGCGCAGGTATGGGCGGAGGAACAGGAACAGGCTCTGCGCCAATTGTAGCGCAGACAGCAAAAGACGCAGGCGGCATCGTTATCGGAACAGTCACAATGCCGTTTAGAATAGA
>JACPMV010000006.1 GCA_016185845.1 Candidatus Woesearchaeota archaeon
AATCTGGCTGCAATGCAATTGAACAAAATCAATAGGAAAAAATTTCAAAAACAAATTCAGAAAATTATTGATGCTAGCACAGAAGATATTTTATGGAAAGGCTGCGTTGGATGCGCTTCGGAATTAAGCTCTGCTAAGGAGTTGTCATCGCAAGGCTGCTTTTCACAGGCATGGAGCAACGCGATGTATATGGAAATGATAGAACAAATATTTGGTTAGTTTTCACTCAACCCCGCAACAAACAAAGCCTGTGACCATGCCAAAGGCGTATTATCATTATGCTCGCTGCTGTTTGCGTAATACAATTCAGGCAATTCTCCTTTTTCGTTCATAGCTTCAACTGATTTTCTCATGTAATATGCGTATTTTGAGGGATTTTTTAATTGCTTGTAGATTATAGCAAGCCATGCCAATCCGTTTGTCCACTGCGCTTCGCCGTTCCTGGAGTAATACTGGTCGCCGATGTATCTAATAACTCCCTTTTCTTTTAATAATTTTGTTTCAACATTCTTTAAGATTTGGTTTCTTTGTTTCGTATTGACAATATTATAAGGGTAAATCAATGACAGCAATGCCATATCTGTTTCTTTTGTTTCGGACTCGCGGGGCAATAATTTATTTAATGCGCGCTGCCCTTTCCTAATCAGGCCTTTATTTACTTCTATTATCTTGCTTACCTTTTTCAATCCTGCAACGCATGCACCGATTGAGGATGCGTGAATTTCCTCATTTTCTTCCCACATTCCGTTATCTTTATCGTGCCAGTATTCAACGCTTTCAAGATAATTTACGAGCTTTTGGATTATCCTTAAATCATTTTCATTCCTGACAATCTTTATCCCCTTTTCCTCCAAATCCCCTATCTTAAAAAGCAAAGCCCCTATTGCATCATTCTGCTTGTTGCCCCAGTTCTCCCATATCTCTTCCATTGTGACTGGGTCATATCTTGCATGGATGTATTGGTAAGCATGCTTTGGCTTCTCCCTTATAGCCCAGTCTATCTTGTATTCATGTTTCAAGAAGATATCAAGCAAAGCCCTGTAAGTTTTCTTCAAATCTCTGTATTTCTGGGCTGCCTCCAATCCTATTGCAGCATAGACATTGTCCCTTATCCAGGCTAGATTATATCCTGTTTTGACGCTTATTCTGCTGGCTGCAAAAAGCCCAGAAGGGTACTGCATTTGCTTTAAGATAGATATTGATTGGTTGAGCATTTTTGTTATTTTGAATTATTTTTATAATTCTATATTTGCCTAATTAGGTGATAAGGACTCTGTATCAGGCGTTAAAGTCATATTTGCAGGAATATCTTGTTTATTGTTTAAAATGTGATTAATTGCACCCCTATAGCTTTGCACTGTTTGCGGGTTTATCATATCAATAGCGCTTTCATATAATATTGGATGAATTCCAAGTAGGTAAAGCAGTTTATCGCCATGCTTTGCATCAGAATTTAGCCCAAAATCTTGAAAACCAAGGGAATTACAAGCTACTTGGTGTGATCTTAGATATTGCAATACAGAATCTACCAAATCTCTTGTCACAGCATTTGGTGTAGTCCTTGCACCCGGATATTGATTTACCATAGCCCATGTATATTATTTTAATCCTATATAAATCTTTCTATTTTGTTGTTACTTAAAAGTAATTATAATTATCTATTTACATTTCCGAAACATTTAAATATATCAAATATCTAAATATATACTATGGCAACAATGACTATCAGCATAAAAGACGAAGTTGCAAATGAACTAAGGCAAACCGTAAAAAATGAACTGGGAAGCGGCAAAGGGGCTTTAGGCAAAGCTATAGAGGAAGCTGTCAATAAATGGATTGAGGAAAAAAAACAAAAGGAAATTGCAAAGAGGGCTATGGAAATGATGAATAAGGGATTATACTCATTAAAGGGATGGAAATTTAACCGAGATGAATTATATGACAGAGGACTCTAAACTTTTTCTGGTTGATACCAATATCCTGGTTTATGCGTCTGAAAAAGACGAAAGTGCCAAGGTCCAAAAAGCCAAGGAATTAATTAACCGATGCTGGAAAGGCGAAATCTTACTCGCTGTTTCATCGCAAAATTTAGGGGAATTTGTGTACGTATCCGTAAAGAAAGCAAAATTGAATTTGGAGGAAACAAAAACTTTCACAGAATTCATAGTTGAGTTCCATGGTTTTCAAAAAATAAGTTATAATGCAGGAACGGTTATTTCAGCAATAGAAATTGCAAATGAATTCAAAACCCCCTTCTGGGATGCTTTATTGGCAACAACAATGAGAGAAAACGGGCTTTTTAATATTTACACAGAGAATGTGAATGATTTCAAGATTCCATGGATTAAGGCTGTGAATCCGCTGAAGTAGAGGTTAATTTTTGTAGCTCTTTAACATTTTTTCAATTTCAGGGTAAGCCTTTTCTACCTCTCCTTGCTGAGTTTTGAATATTTGTTTTTGAAATTGGGTCAGACTAGTTTCATCAACAGTATGCGCCCCATTATAATATTCGCCAGTAAATAGCGAGAAAAGTGTAAATCGCTGAGTTTGACTTCCTAAACGAGCCTTTGCAAATTCGTGGGCATGCAAGTACGCTCTTGCTTCAAAGACAAAATTCAGCAATTTTGGGTCTAATGATAATACATTTAAAGAGTCTATCTTAAGGCCATTTCCCAAATCCATGCCACTGTAATCATCATACGCATGCATCAATTCATGTTCAAGAATCGCTTTTAATATGTCTTCGGAGAGGTAGAATTTTTCTTTTAAATTCAATACTCCCATTTCCAATGTTTCAAACACCTTTCCTGAAACATAGATAATAGGTTTAATTTTAGATCCAATGTCGGAGGCAAGACTACGGCACCAAGCCAATGCGTTGACTGTACCTCCAATAGAGTCTGCAAGACTTTCTCGAAACTCTCTTTCTCCATCTGGTGATAAAAGGTATGTTTTCTTCTTTTCTTTTTCTTCATCAGATTTATTGAATAGCCTGTAGTTATACCTGACATAGTTTGAAGCGTGATATTCGGCCAGCTTTTGTGTGCTTATAATTTTCTCAATATCCTCAAGAGCAGCTTCTCTTACAACTTTGCCGTCATGATCATAAACAACGCTGTGTGCATATTGACCATAAGAAGATTCAGCTAGCAATTGTTCAAGATATTTTTGCCTTAATCCTTTTAAGTTATCTTTATCAGCAAGAGCATTCTCAAAAGTTATTTTTGGTAAAGTGGCAGTAAATGTGCCTTTAATTGCTGGAGCACAGCTAGAAACAAGAACGTCCAATGTAGCAAGCGTTCCGATACCTATAATCTGCCTTCTTGATAAAATTTTGTTCCCCAGAATAGTTATAATGAGATTTATTTAAACTTTTCCCATCAATCCACCGTAAAATACATCCTCCTGTTGTTCTTCCCCTTGTTCTCAACAGAAACAAGGCTTATTTTGCCTATCTCGGAGGTGTTCTTTACCTGTGTTCCGCCGTCTGCCTGGATGTCAATGCCGGGTATCTCAACAATCCTCAGATCTTTTACTTCAGGCGGCATCACAGCAGCCAGTTTCACGATTCCAGGTATTTTCAAGGCTTCTTCCCTAGGCAAGAAATAGATTTTGACATCTACAGCTTTCTTAACCCATTCATTAGCCATATCTGTATATTGCTGTATCTTGTCCCTGTCTAAGACATCCAAAGAGAAGTCAATCCTTGACTTGTCCAGGCCAAGCTGGTTGCCTGTGCATAGTGCTTTTGCCTCATTGAATAGCACAGCATCAATTATATGGGCAGCAGTGTGCATTCTCATTAGCCTATAGCGCCGTTCCCAGTCAATCCTGCCTTTAACCTTATCACCAACCTTTAACCCCGGACTTGCAACTTCATGGCTTATTCTGCCCTCAAACTTGCCGGCAAAGACAACAGGATATTCCACACTATTGCATATAATACTACCCATATCAGAAGGCTGGCCTCCGCCTTGAGGATAGAAAGCTGACTGGCTCAGGACAATATACCTATCATCCCTTACCGATTCAACAGCAGCTTCAAACTCTTTTAGATAAGAATCATTCATATAAAGTGCGTTTTGCATGACAAAAAGAAAGAAAAAATATCGGAATTAAAAAGATTCCGATTACTTTAATTCTGTGCTAGCGATTTGATAGCCTTCAAAGCAACAACAACAGCTGCCGGCGCTGCCAAAACTGCTATATTGCCAACAATGCCTTGCAGCCATGTTCCGACATTTGGAACCAAGTCATTAATGACTTCCAGATTAGCTGCGCTGGTTGCCATCAATGCTATAGCAGCTACCAAGAAAGGAGTTGTTTCCTTCTCAGTTATGTTCAAGAAACCCACAACCAAACCTGCTATTACCAGCACTAAGGTTACGATTCCTGTCCAACTGCCAGCTTTGACAAATGCAAAAACTACTGCAAGCGCCAAGCCAACAAGAAATGCCCACTGCCCAATTTTATTTGCCATTTAATATTACACCTCCACTTTTATTTGATTTAAGATACAAAATAAAGTTGGTATATAACTAATATTTAAAATTTGTGCCTTTGGATATTCCCACAGAACTAAAAAGACAGTCTAACAGGGAAAAATGGGCATTGCAACAGCTAAAACAGGCTTTTTTATCCTTATTTCAGCAAAAAAAGGCTAAATTGAATTTTATTATTGGCAATTTTTTCGAAAGTTTTATATAGTGGCTTTTTCAGAGTATAGACTCTAAGCATATAATGCTTAGGGCATCATCTTGATGCCTGGTTCACTCGGAGGTGAAACCGGATGGAAAAACAGATCGGCAAATACTCCTTTATAGCAGGAGTGGTAATTGCTGTATTACTGGGGCTGGCAATACCGGCGCTAAGTGCAGCAAAGGGTTGGCTATTTACCATATTGGTCTTGTTAGGCCTAGTGGTCGGATTCCTGAACGTTTCAGGAAAGGAAACCAAGGACTTTTTAATGGTCACAGTTGCTTTGGTAATAGTAGCTTATGCGGCAGGTGCCCAGATAAGCTCATGGGGAGAAGTCCAGTTTGTTGGAAAATACCTAACAGGCATTTTCGGCAACATTGTGGCTTTTGTTGTCCCGGCAAGCGTAGTAGTGGCATTGAAAGAAACCTGGGAGCTTTCAAAGGGCGAATAAAGCCCTTTTTTTCTTTTTTTTCTTAAATTATATATAGGCTGATAGATTTCTTTTGGTTATGAAAATCCTTCCAAAGATAGATATGGTGGATTTAGCCCTGTACTTTGATTCTGCATTAGTGATAGCGGATGTTCATATAGGCTATGAAGAGGTTCTCAACAAAAAAGGCATTTTAGTGCCAAGAACCCAGTTTGAGGAAATGGTAAAAAGGCTTGGAAAGATATTTGGCATGCTGAAAAACAGGAAAATTGAGATGATCATAATAAACGGCGACCTGAAGCACGAGTTTGGCACAATATCGGAGCAGGAGTGGCGCAATACACTAAATTTCCTGGATTTGCTGGCAGGGCATTGCAAGGAGATAGTGTTAGTGAAAGGCAATCACGACACTATACTAGGGCCTATTGCCAAAAAAAGAAACGTAAAGATAGTGGACAATGTAATGGTCGGCAATGTGCTGATTGCCCATGGGGATAAGATTCCCGGCAAGGAAGCGCTGAAGAAGGCGTCTACTATTATAATTGGGCATGAGCATCCTGCCATATCTTTAAAGAAGGGACCCAGAACTGAAACGTATAAATGCTTTCTGAAAGGGAAGTTCAAAGGCAAGAGCCTCATAGTGCAGCCGTCATTCAACACCCTGGCAGAAGGAACAGATATACTGAAAGATAAGATACTGAGCCCTTTTCTCAGCCAAAATCTTGATAATTTTGAGGTTTATGTTGTTGAGGACAAGGTTTATGATTTTGGGAAGTTGGGGAGACTGAGGTAGAATGCCGCAGCCGATTACACATTACCACGTTATAGAAAATGCGTTTCAACGAACACCTGAACTAAGGCATCTTTGGGATAGATATAGTAATTATGCCACTTTGGGAAGCATTTTACCTGATTTATTTTACTTTTCAGGCGTTCCTGGAGCGATGCCATTTTGGCGCCATGGCAAGATTTATGCTCATGATTACTATAAGGCTTCAGATATAATCCATTTGGAAGGATTCCTTGATTTTTACCTAAATATGATGGATATTATAAATGAATTGCCTGAGGGCGATAAAAAAGACAAGCTTAAGGCATTTGCTTATGGTGCAACATCCCATTACATAACTGATGCAAATGTGCATCCTTTTGTATACAGCAAGACAGGAGACAATCCTTTCACTCACTATCCTGATAGCAGATTTTCGGATCATAAATCATTGGAAAAACTTGTTGACCTTGAAAGATTGGGGCACAGAAATGTTACTTATTTTGATTTTGATTATGACAAGAAGCTTGAGTGCCATGAGCAGGGCAGCAACAGGACCTTGGATCAGGAGGTGTTCAGATTGATAGTCCAAAGCATGAATAAAACTTATGCGGATATTTTTGGCAGTCATGGAATAAACTATGATTTGCTGTTCGGCTCACTGGAAGGAAAGCCAGAGCATCCTGTTTTGGAATCATATAGGGATGCTATAAGTATTTACCGGCATTTATCCAACCATCCGTTATTAGTCAGGGTATCGGGCTATGTTCCGTTTCTGCCCAGAAGATTCAAAGTTCTTTTGCCTCAGACAAAAATCGTTGCAACTGATTTGCATAAGACAAAACCAGAGCCGCCAGAGCCATGGATTAGGCATTCATCTCGCCAAGAATTAGTTCCAGCTCTCTCTGTGCCTGAATTGATAGAGATGTCAGTTCTGGATACAATGATTGTTATGCATGAAACAGAAGGCTTCTTTAAGAGCGATAAGGCAGATTATAAACGCGCCCAAGACTATTTCAAGGCAAACACCCCATTAACTCCGTTTTTGCGCTCAAATATTAACATGGATACTGGAAAGCCAAGTGAATTAAATGATTCTATAAGCTCGAGAAGTACACCAGAAGAAATGTTTATTGAAGGATTGGAAACGCTGGTAGAAAGGTTTAATCAGCCAAGAGCTGCACTAACTGATTTGAACTAATAGGGTTTATTCCTTATACAGCCTGCCCAATAAGTCGCTTTTTGTTATCAATCCAATTAATTTGCCTTCCTCGGAAACAACAACCATTGGAAAATGCTTTAGCAGGCTGGAAACTACCTGAATTGATGTTGTTTTGGAGACTATTGGCGGCGCTTCCTGCATTACATCGCCTACCTTATTGGCTTTTGAGTTAAGCATTGCATCCAGTATATTTGATTCTGAGACAAGCCCGACAAGCTTATGGCTGTCTATGACTGGCAGCTGCGAAATCTGGGATTTTTTCATCTTGGATATTGCTTCACTTATTGAATCCGCAGGCTCAATGCTGATTATCCTGCCAGCCATTATCTGCCCTGCCTTGATCTCTTTTTTTTTTTCCAAATCAGACAATGCGGCAAATATTTTCTGCGCCTTGCTGTAAGTTGGGTCAATTCTTCCTGATTCAATCTTAGCTATCAGAGACTGGGATACTCCTGATCTGTTGGCTAGTTCAGTCTGCGTCAATCCAAGCTTCTTCCTGATTTTCTTTATCTCGTCCAGTTCATAGGTCATTTTGCGTTAATTTAATAGAGATTTTGCAATAATTACTTATATTTAAAATTATTCCTTTCGGAATAATACTGGCACAAAGTTTTTAAAATTAAAGAATATCTGGATTGACTAATGGTTATTCTTAATAGGTGAGGTGGAAAAATGACAAATATAGCTTATGTAACATCAGAAAGTGTAACCGAAGGGCACCCCGACAAGTTGTGTGACCAAATCAGCGATGCAATACTTGATTCCTTGTACGCGCAGGACCCTTACTCAAGGGTTGCTGTCGAGTGCCTTACAACAACAGGATTGGTTGTTGTGGCAGGGGAAGTTACAACAAAAGGCTATGCTGACATACAGGGCATAGTAAGAAGGACTTTGAAAGAGATTGGCTATACCAACCCCCAGTATGGAATTGATGCGGAAGATGCAGGGGTTCTTGTCAGCATTCATGGGCAGAGCGCAGATATTGCGCAAGGCGTCAATGAGTTCTCAAATCATGAGCAAGGCGCCGGAGACCAGGGAATGATGTATGGGTTTGCGTGCAATGAAACTCCTGAGCTGATGCCATTGCCGATCATGCTCGCGCACAGGCTTACAGCAAGGCTTGCTGAAACAAGAAAAAAAGGCATTGTGGCTGATCTTGGGCCGGATGGAAAATCACAGGTAAGCGTGGAATACCATGATGGTATGCCTAAAAGATTGAGCGCAGTAGTTATAGCTCAGCAGCATCTTGACGAGATAAGCGAGGACCATCTAAAAGAAGAGATACTGGAGAAAGTAATAAAGCCGGTGTGCAGCAAATGGATGGACAAGGATACAAAAGTTTTCATAAACGCAACCGGAAAGTTCGTGATTGGTGGGCCTGAAGGGGATTCAGGAGTCACAGGAAGAAAAATAATTGTTGATACTTATGGAGGAGTCGGAAGGCACGGAGGAGGGGCATTCTCAGGAAAAGACCCTAGCAAAGTTGACAGGTCTGGCGCTTATGCTGCAAGGTATGTTGCAAAGAATATTGTCGCAGCAGGATTGGCTGACAAGTGCGAGGTGCAATTATCCTATGCAATCGGAGTTGCGCAGCCTACCTCAATAAACGTTGACACTTTCGGGACAAATAAAATACCGGAAGCGCAGATTGTTGAGCTGGTTAAGAAACATTTCAAGCTGACTCCAAGGTGGATAATTGATCATCTTCAATTGAGAAGGCCAATCTACAGGAAAACAGCAGCTTACGGCCATTTTGGAAGGAATGATCCTGACTTTACATGGGAAAAGACCGATTTGGCAGATACTCTGAGGCTTGAATCCGGATTGTCAAAGCCATTGAAGGCAGAAGCAAGAGCGATTTATTAATATTCTAATTGCTTACAACTAGTCTTGGTTTTGCATATTCAGAAGAGTCAGGCATTGCTGACGTGCCAAATGAGCCTCTAGAAGGAATTTTGTTGAAATAGAGAAGTGCCCTGCGTTCTAACTCATGTTGCATTTGATTTGTTGAGCTTGAGTATGGTGTGAGCGTTCCTTTGAACACCACTGGAAGTTCTGGACTTGATTCCACTTGCTGCGGGATAAAAATGTAGTTATCAAAAGTTTTACCTTTAGGAACCGTAGCTGAGATGGGGGTTCCATCATCAAAACTAGCAGAATAAATATCCCCCCATGAATAAGAATTGACAATTCCCGGTCTTCTGGAAATAACTTCCTGAATGGCGCCCTCTGATTGCTCAAGAAGAGCGGGATTCCTAATTGGTTTTCTCATTAATTTTCTGCCTAATGTTCTGAGATTATCAACAATGCCCCGTGATGCATATTCATCCATTCTTTCCTCTGATCTCGATAAGGCATCGGCAGCCATTATCGCAACATGGAATTCTTTTCCAATTACCTGGCCAGCCAGGTCATCAATAGATTGTGGATTATCTGCCATTTTCAATATTCACTAAGAAGTAGCAGAGTATATATAAAATTTTCTAAACCTTCGGCTCCTGCTGGCTCAGGCAGTGGAAGCTGCCAAACCCGTAAACCATTTCTTTTGCATTTATTCCGACTACTTTTCTATTTGCGAATAAGTTTTGCAGCATATCCATGGCTTTCTTGTCATTCTCATGGCCGAAAACAGGTACAACAACAGCCTCATTGCCAATATAGAAATTAGCGTAGCTTGCAGGGTATCTTCTTTCTTCATCTCCGACAAAGCCCGGCATTGGGAGTTTTATGACATTCAGACTGTTTCCTTTCTCGTCTTTCATTTTAGTCAATAACCCATAGTTTTCCTTTAAAATACCATAGTTTTCATCATCTTCATTATCTTCAAAAGCGCAAACAACTGTATTTTTGTTCACAAACCTTGCAATGTCATCTATATGGCCGTCTGTGTCATCGCCGGCAATTCCTTCCTTAAGCCACAATATGTTGGAAACATTAAGATAGTCTTTCAGGTATTGCTCGATTTGTTTTTTTGTTAATGCCGGATTTCTGTTTTTGTTCAGAAGGCACTGCTCTGTTGTCAATAGCGTTCCGGAGCCATTAACCTCAATAGAACCTCCTTCAAGGACAATATTTGGCTCAAACATATTCAACTTTAGATATTTGTTTATTTTATACTGAATTCCTTCGTCTTCTTTTAAATCGTCATACTTATTACCCCAGGCGTTGAAAATCCATTTTACCATTGCTTTCTGTCTTGTTTTGTCATTTACTACAAAAGTCGGCCCGCAATCCCTCATCCAGCCGTCAACATTGGGGATTTTATAGAAAATTACCTGATTCAGGTTTATTTTGGAGTTTTTTAATTTAGAGATAGCATAATCCTGCATTTCTTTATTGTTAACCAGAATCCTGACCTTTTGTCCTGTATGGAGCGCTTTGACAAACCCAATATAAGAATTTTCAACTTCTTTCAACATATCACCTGGCCATGTTTCTTTGTTGTGAGGCCAGCTAATCCATACAGCTTCCTGCTTTTCCCATTCTGCAGGCATCCGGAATCCGAGGGATTTTGGGGTTTGTGGCATGAGAAACAAGAAAAAGAGCGTGTTAATAAAATTATTCTTCTAAATCTCCGTTAAATCCCTGTAGCTCATGGGTTTTCTGTTTTTCAAAAAGCCCCAGCCTTCCTGGGAGCCTGCAACTTTGCTTAAATCCAATTCAGCAACCAAGACTTCTTCTTTTGTGCTGCTTGCCTTTTTGACAACTTCTCCGAATGGGTCTGCTATGAAAGAACCACCCCAAAAGTCAATGTCGTCCTCTTTTCCAATCCTGTTGGCTGCTGCGACATAAATTCCGTTCATTGAGGCGTGCCCGCACATCGCATTCTGCCATCTTTGCGCGGAAAACGGCTCCAGCTTTTTCATTTCAGAAGTCCAACCTATTGCTGTCGGATAAAAAATAATCCGGGAGCCTTTCAATACATTGATTCTTGCAGCCTCAGGATACCATTGGTCGTAGCAAATCAGCGGAGCAATCTTGACATTACCGACATCTGCCTGGACATAGCCAAGGTTGCCGGAAGAGAAATAATACTGCTCATAGTAGTTTGGGTCGTATGGAATATGGATTTTGCGGTATTTGGCTATAATTTTTCCCTTTTTATCAAAAGTAAGGGAAGTGTTGTAATATTTGCCTCCGTCTTTCTCAAAAACAGAGCCGCCTACAAGCGCCACTTTGTTCTTTTTTGCAGTCTCGGACAGGAATTTAGTTAGTTTTCCAGGTATCACTTCAGCAAGTTCAAAAATCCTTTTTTTTTCTTCCTGGCAGAAGTAAGGCATGGCGAAAAGCTCCTGCAAACAGACAATAGATGCTCCTTTTCCTGCTGCCTGGCTCACAAATTTGGCTGTTTTTGACAGGTTTGAATCAGTTCTATCGCTGACTTTTGCCTGCACAAGCCCGATTTTGAGCCTAGAATTGGTTTTTTCCATCAATAACTCCATTAAATAAGCAGAAAATCTAATTTTAATAAAAACTTTTGCCAGAAATCTAATGTGTAAGCAAAATACCTTGCTGCTTATTCGTCTTTGACGGGAAATCAAGCCCTCTTTTCAATATGTTTGTCTTGAATTTCTTTGCCCCAAACGCGCCTACAAGGTATTTTATCGCATTTTTTGTGTCAAACTCCCTGCAAGAGAATATATCCATAAAAATGTAATCCTGATCAGGGAAAGTATGTATGCTTATATGGCTTTCAGCTATCATTACAACACCCGACATGCCTGCTGTACCATCAGAGAATTTGTCCAGCCACTTACATACATAAGGCAAAGTCATCTTGCTCATACCGATTTTTGTCGGCAGATTATTCAAGACGTCGTACACTACTGATTGTGATGCCAGTTTGCGCTTGTCGCACTCTGACGCATCAATGGTAACGTGCAATCCGAATTCGCTCATTTTTATTTTTCTCTTGAAAAATGTTATTTTCTACTTTAAAATTATTTCAAAACTAGTATTTAAATCTTTTTATTTTTGGGATTTCCCGACGATAAATTTTTGCAAACAAACCGTATTTTTGGCGCATTTTCCGGGCAAAAAGTTTTCAGTTTTTAGTTTCCCGACGACAAATAAATTTCGGGATTTTTTGCGGAAAAATTAAAAAAATATTTTTTATTGCGCATTTTTAATGGCTGCTGCCTTTTTTTGTTTTCCTGCCGCTCTTTTTCTGCTTCTTCCAGAGATCGTAAACGTTCATCTCGCAGAAATAGCAGTAAATCTCGTCGGGAGTCAGCTCCCTGCCGCAGTGGGGGCATTTTGGGTTTGAGTGCGTCATTTTTTATCGGATGGCAAAATTGCCGCCGAAAACAAGGATAACTGCTGTGCCGGCAATAACCGAATATGCAAATTTATTCCATTTCCATATCTTGCTGCCGTCAAAAAGCCAAAAAGGCATCATGTTGAACAGGGCCAGCCATGAATTGATGATAAAGCCGTAAGACGACATGAGTTTAAATATCTTTGGCGGATCTGCAAGAGCCAAAGCCAGAAACGCCAGCGCAAGCGCTATGTTGACCAGAGGGCCTGCCGCCGAGATTATTCCGTTCTTTTTCCGGTTTATCCTGCCGGATATCATGACCGCGCCGGGAGCGGCAAACACAAAGCCGAAAAATGACATGGCTATGGCCAGTATAAGCATATTGTCGAAAGACCTGAACTCCGCAAAGCAGCCGTACCGCTGGGCTGCAAACTTATGCCCAAGCTCATGGAGAAGAAAGCCGACGCCTACTGTCAGGGCCGCGATTATAAAATTGGAGTAAAAATTGGAAAGGGAGCCGCCAAGGACAATTCCAAAAGCCGCGGAAACAGCGAGCCATGCCTTCAGGATGTCAATTATCTCTTTTTTAGATGTGGCTATCCTGCCAATATTTATCTGATTAGTGTAGGGGTGCATTAGAAATTAAACATCAACGAAGAGCTTGTGCTTTTCATTGCCTTCCAGCTCAAGTATTATTCTTTTGATTATTGCCTTTTCCGGGTCAGGCATCAGCTTTACCCTGCTCTTCAAGTCATTAAAATCCTTGAATGGCTCTTCGCCCCTTGATTCTATAATCTGCCACATGTGCTTTTTTCCCAGGCCCGGCAACAGCTCAAGCTGGTGCATTCTTGTGCTCAGGGGCTGCGCCTTGTTGAAAAAATCAATGAATTTCTTCTCGTTCTTTTTTAAAATGTCCTTTATTACAAATTCAAGCTGTGATTTTGCAGTTGCAGTTAGCTTCCCCACTTCCATCTTGCCGACTATATGGTGAATCTTGTCCCTTTTGCCGTCGCCTATGTACACTTCCTCAAAGGGCTGCAGGTGCACATCCTTCTTTGGCACCAGCTCAAGCAGCACAAAATGCCCGCTGCCTATAGCCTGAGCTATTGGGTTCTTCATGTACATCGGCCTTTCGTCATAATGATAGCCGTTCGGCAAAAAATCAAGCACAACGGCTGTTTCTTCCTTTGAGCGCTCCTGTTTTTCATTCTCCATGTTTATACCCTGATTACTGTCGTGAAATTATGCAGCTCTGACCTGAACTTGCTGCTTAATCCTGTTTTTTCCATTGAAACTGCCTTCTGCTCCATTATCCTGAAGAGCCCGGATTTCTCTTTTATCAGGTGAGATATCTTTTTTTCAATTCTTGACTTTGCAGGCTTGTTTTTCTTAAGCTGCCTTAAAATCCCCTTTTCTTTCAAGTAAATATGCTCCAGATAGCTCAGCAGGGCAAAAATTCTGGATATCCAGTGGCTGAACATCGGCTCTTTAAGCAAGTTTGCATTTGCAGCCGCCGTAGGCGGAATTTTTGCTTCAAGATGCTCCAGCAGCTCTGTCTCTTTTGCCAATACTGGGCTTAGATTATTAAGCTCTCGCTTTTCTTTTTCTATTACCTTGCTTTCCTTTTTTGAATATTCATCAAGCAGTTTTTTGTCCAGCACAATTGCCTTCCCTATAAGCTGGTAAGCCGTGTATTCCATTGCCTCTAGCTCGTCTCTTGCAAGAGCCTGCTTATGCGCCAGCCTCTGGCTGCTGGCCGGAATCTTTACGCCGGCTATCCTGAGGTCCTGTAAAAATGCCGTTTCAAGGTAATAATTTATGCTCCTTAGCTTGTCTATTATTTTTCTTATGTTTGCCAATCTTCTCTTTAATGATTCAAGAGTTTGCCTGTTTAATCTGCCCTTATTGACTGAAAAGGCCTTGGCAAGCGAAGCGTGAAGGCTTTTGAGCAAAATTTCCTTTTTCCGTTCAACTGAAATATCCCTTTTGAGCAAAATCCCGTCAATATTTTCTATTTTTGAATAATGTTTGTGATTGAAATTTTTTGCGAGGCTATTCAGCTCTCTGGCAAGTTTTTTATTTATATCTAAATGCCCCCTGCTGATTACCACCCTCATTTTTATTGGATATAGATTAAGATGTTTATAAATATTGCGAATTAAATTATTATTTCTTTTCCAAGAATTCGCTGACAGCGTCAACTATCTTTTTCATTGACTCGTTATTCAGCGTGATTGTGTATCCCTGCAGCACTGTCTTAAGCTCGTTGGCTGTTGCAGGCATTACATCTATTATCTTGTGGACGTGCTGCTCCCTCAGCCTTGGAACATTAAGCTTCATAATCCTGTCAAAAAGCTCTTCCGCATTTTTAATTTCAGATACAGTCTGGATCAGGTATTCTTCAGTTTTTCCGGCCCTGAAATTAAGATCATCTCCCCTTTTCTTGATTTTTTCAATCTCTTTTCTGAGCTGGTAAACATTCATTGGAGCCTCAGATATGATTTGCGTGTCTGCCATTTAAGCCCTCCTGAGGTGGACAGGATGGATTATCAGCATTTTTTTCTTTCCCCCGTCTTTTATGGAAACTTCGTAGCATCTTCCCCTCATTCTCTGGATTATTCCTGCCTTGCCCATGAAAGTCGGGCGGTACATCCCTTTCTGGACAGCAGGCTCCACATAAAGGGAAACCCTGTCGCCTGCGCTGAATGACTGGAAGTAATTTGTCATGCTGATCTTGCCCCTATTCCTCTTCTCCTTGGTCAGCTTGTACCTTGTCTTGCGCCTGAATCCGCCTATTCTTTTTACCATGCTGTGATTTGAAACAAATGGTATTATAAAAAGGTTTGTGTCGAATGCGAAAGCCCGCGCTCAAATCTTTCGCCGGATTATTTGACTGAAAATTTTTAAATTTTTGGCGTCAGGGAATAACTTTCACTACCTTATAAGAAAATCGCTAAAACAGATATTTAAATTAAAAGGTGATGATGATGGGATTTTTTGACAAGCTTAAGGAGAAATTAGGCACGCAGGGTTCTGATTTTGAAGAAACTGAGCAGGGATATGTGGAGCTCGGCAACGAGGCTGGCGGAACAGAGTCAAAAGCCAAGCTGATGGTAAAAAAGTTTACATTGGAGGACTTTGACAGCATAAAGCAGATACTTGACTCATTAAGAGAGGGCCGCACTATAGCTTTGATAGACATAAAGCCGCTAAAGGACAAGGATTTAGTTGAGCTGAAAAGGGCAATCAATAAGCTGAAGAAGACTTGCGATGCCATAGAGGGCGACATTGGCGGCTTTGGGGAAAACTGGATTGCCGCAGTTCCAAGCTTTGCCAGGATAGACAAGTCAAAGCCGGCAAAGGATGAAGGCAAGAAGGCGGCGGCAGGCATGGAAGTTGCCGAATACGAGGAATAAATATTTTTTAAATTTTTGATTTATATTGTCACTATTTC
Source organism: Candidatus Woesearchaeota archaeon (assembly GCA_016185845.1). Classification (GTDB taxonomy): domain Archaea; phylum Nanobdellota; class Nanobdellia; order Woesearchaeales; family GW2011-AR4. The sequence goes on from JACPMV010000006.1 coordinate 15,831, forward strand.
TTAAACACAACAAAACATTTTAAATCCCCATCAATACTTTTATAAACATCAAATAAAATTATATTCAAAAAAGAGGTTTGTTATGAAATTTGATATTCCTAAGAAAGAGCATCCCAATCTTGAAAGGTATTATAAGGAGGATGCCGAGACAGCCTACAGGTTTGCAAATGAAATCTACAGGGAGCTGGGCAGCTTCATAAGGGCTGTTGTCTTGTTCGGCTCAACTGCGAGAAAAACAAAGGGGCCCGGGGGAGACATCGACCTTCTTGTGATTATTGATGATTTAGTCATGAGCATGTCGCCTGAAGTTGTAGAGGCATACAGGCTGATAGTGCAAAGATCAATCGTCAAGGTTTCCACAAAGCTCCACATAACCACAATGAGGTTCACTTCATTCTGGGAGTACATGAGAAACGGCGATCCTATTGCAATCAATCTGTTAAGGGACGGGGTTGCGCTGATTGATTCTGGATTTTTTGACCCTATGCAGATGCTGCTGAAAAGGGGGAGAGTAAGGCCTACCCAGGAAAGCATCTGGACATATTACACAAGAGCTCCAAACACCCTTCACAATTCAAAGTGGCATATAACCCAGGGAGTTATCGACCTGTACTGGGCAGTGATTGATGCCGCGCATGCCGCCCTGATGAAAGTCGGGGAAATTCCGCCTACGCCGGAGCATGCAGCTGACCTTATGGAGCAAAAGCTTGTCAAGAAAGGATTATTGGAGCACAAGTATGTCACAATAATGAGGAATTTCTACAGGCTGATGAAGATGGTAACCCACAGGGAGATTGTGGAGATTAAAGGCGAGGAATTCGACCATTATTACAGGACTGCAGAGGATTTCGTGAACAGGATGAGGAAGATAATAGAGCACGGGAAATAAAAAACTACTTTTTTTTAATATTATAATTTAAAAATAAATTGCCTAAGCAGTTATAGTGACGGTTGATTTGCCCTGAAACAGCGCGCTCCCTATGCCTTTTCCGGCAAAAAAAGAATTTTCATTCATTACTCCGCTCAGCGCTTCAAAAAAACCCTTTTCTTTTTCATACTCGACCAATTCCACCTTTATATTTTCTTTTGCCTCGATGTACCTTATTGCCTCTTCTTTTCCGCCAAGCTCGTCCACCAGCCCAAGCTCTTTTGCCTCAGAGCCGAGATAAAACAGGCCGTTTGCAATTTTCTCAACATCTTTTTTGCTCATCTGCCTGTTTTTGGCAACTTCGCTTATGAAATGATCGCCAAGCTCGTCAAGCATCTTCTGGAAAATTGCCTGCTCTTCTGAGGTCATCTCCTTGTAAGGGCTGCCAATGTCTTTGTATTTGCCTGCGACAAGCCTTCTGTAAGTAACATTGTACCTCTCCAGAAAGCCGGGAAATTCAAGATATGATCCAATTACGCCGATAGATCCGGTTATAGATGCCCTGCTTGCCACGATATGGTCTGAGGCTGATGCAGCCCAATAAGCCCCTGAAGTTCCGATATCCCTAATCCATGCCACGGTTGTCTTGTTTGTTTTCAGTATTGCGTTTGCTATCTCTTCTGAAGCTACCGGAGAGCCTCCCGGGCTGTTTATCTCAAATATTATTGCTTTTATGGCAGAGTTTTCGTCAGCTTCCTCCACAAGCTCCGCTATGTCATCGGATGAGGCAACACTCTCAAACAAATAATCCGAGCTGTCGCTGCCCAGTATAACCCCGTCTATTGATATCAAAGCGACGTTGCCGTCCAAAGATTCCACGTCTGCCCCGATGAAAAGCGATGCAATGACTGCAAAAATAAGCCCTAAGAATATGACCAGGATAAGCGCTGCAAATGCAGCAATCGCTACAATTATTGAGTATGCCCACCTAAATCTATTCTTCTTCGCCATCAGTTGTCATCTTTTTTGAATGCCTGGAATACATCCTTCCTGCCCTGCTTTAGATTGTCCAAAATCTGGTCTTTCGCCATCTCCAGGAATCCTATGACTTCCTGAGGCGTGACATTTTGGGTCTTCATGGATGTCTGTATATTGTCATGCGTCACATCAACCCTAAGAACAAATATCTTTTGGTTTTCTGCCATTAATGCTTGTTAATTTCATTGATTTATAAAATATTTGTTTTTGATAAAGCTATATGTAAAATAAACTTGTAAAGTATACTCCCAACAATAATGGCAGGCAAACACGGGTTTCCTTTGTGGAAACCCTACTCACAAAACTTTTTTCCACACTGCGTATGGAAAAAAGTTCTGCATTCGATTTGCCGCCATTGTTGTTGGGTTTAGAGTATATATGAAAAATCCAGCCGGACATGGTTAGCGGAGTTTTTTCTGCACGAAAACTTATATGTTCTGAGCTTTATGAAAGAAGGTATATGTAATCTACAAAAATTATTCGTAAGAACGAAGGCTAAGTTTTTGGTTTAAATGTTAGGCGAGTTTTAAATTTGATAAGGTTCAAAAACAGCTTCATCAATACACTTAAATGCTACAAAAGGAAGTTTTTGTGCTTCTTCAGGAGAAGCTCTTTGCATAAGTGAGTCGTATTGAGATTTTTTATATCTAAGACTTTGTTCTGTTAAAGGACCAATGACCCTACTACCATCTAGTGGAGGTACGATAAGATTTAGAATATAAAATTTACCCACTTCTCCTCCACTTTCCAATCTCGCTTTTACTTCTGCAACAAATGGATCCAATTGAGGCTGATTCATTCATTAATGTAATGAATCATCCTTTAAAAAGTTTTCTTTTTTTGACTACCCTAGAGTCAGTATGGAAAAATTGAACCTAAAATCTCGATTTCGCCTAACATTTAAACCCTTTCAGTTTATCGAAGATATTGTAAATTAGTATAATTTACAAGATTGATAATTACGAGTAATATGTTATAATTGTCGCAATTATCAATAACATTCAGCAAAAATTCCAACAACTTGTGTGAGAATTGAGTGCAGAGGATTTTTCAGCTACGAAGTGTCAAAAATCGCAATTATTCATTATAAATTGTTACGATTTTTGAGCATGCTCGGAAATTTTCAATTTCCGACATTCTGAAAAATCCTTTGCGAATAGCATTTTCACAAAGAAAATGCGTGTTCGAACCCTACATTGTTGTTGGAATTTTTTGAACAACATTTTAATCTTGACATTTACGAAACTTATTTAAACATCTCAAAATTCGGATTAGTTAATGAGCAAGAAGAAAGAAGAGATGGAGAGGCAGGAGAAGATGCAGATGGAGATTTCCAGGCTCCATCTTCCCCGCGGCATTCAGTGCTTTGGAATTATCGAGCAGCGCCTTGGCGGCTC
>JACPMV010000059.1 GCA_016185845.1 Candidatus Woesearchaeota archaeon
AATTCAGTCCTTTCCCTTGCCTCGTAGCACAGGCATGCGACAATCATGAGCATCTGGTATTCATTCAGCTGCTTGTAGAATTCCGATGCAAAAATCTCCCCAGCCAATATCTCGTCAGAATATATGTTTGAGGAAAATTCGCCCTTTTCAGTGAGCCTGTTGTTTTTTACATAGCCCATCTTCTCAAGCTTTTTCTTGTGGTTGTAGAATGCATTGTGGCTTACCACATTCTCAATCTTTAGGAAATTTTTCCCGTATCTTTGGTAGGAATGGAAGCTCTTGCTTAATATCTCATCAATTTCCTTCTCATTGTGGTGCTTTATGAGGTTAAGCACCGTGTTTACAGAAAGCCTGAACTGGGATTTTATCGGGATTGTGTCGGAATGCACCAGCCTTTTTATTTTGTCAGGCTCAAAAAACCTTCTTTCAATCATTATGTAGACAAAGCCTTCTGTGTCAATTCCCCTCCTTCCAGCCCTTCCGGCAATCTGGAAGTATTCTTTGGAATTCATCAGCCTGAATGATACGCCGTCAAATTTTCTCATGGATTCAAAGCAAACGCTTTTTGCAGGCATGTTTATCCCGACTGCGAACGTTTCGGTGGTGTACAGGACTTTTATCAATCCTTTTTCAAAGAGATCCTCAACAATTTCTTTCAGTATCGGAAGAATGCCTGCATGGTGGAAGCCGATTCCATAAGGCAGTGTCTGCCTCATTATTTTTGTGGATTCGAGCTTGTTGATGTCAGGATTTGAATTTGCGAGCTTTTCCCTTACAAATGATGATATTTCCGGGTTTGGCTCAAACAATTGGGCTCTTGCAAGCTCCATTGCATTCTTTTGGCATTTTTGCCTTGAAAAACAGAAGAAAAGGCACGGCAAATTGTTTTTTATTTCCTTTACCAGATCAATATGGGACGGGATTTTTGGCTTGTGCCTTATCCTTCTTCCCATGACTTTGTCATAGTCAGGAATATCAATATGCTGCTTAAGATTCTTTAAGCTGGTGACCCCCAGCTCCGCATCATAAAAATTTACATGCAGCGGGACAGGCCTTTTGTCATGCCTTACGACAACAACTTCGTGCTCTTTTATCGCTTCAATCCAGCTGGCAAATTCCTGGGCATTCGGGATTGTTGCAGACAGGCACAAAACCCTTGTTTTTGGCTTTGAGAAGATTATCGACTCTTCCCAGACATAACCTCTCTCTATGTCATTTATGTAGTGTATCTCGTCGAAAATAACATATGAAATGCCGCTGATGAAGGGGTCGTTGCTCATGACCATGTTCCTGTAAATCTCGGTTGTCATGACCAATATCAGTGCATCGGAGTTTTTTTGAACATCGCCTGTAAGGATTCCGACATTTTCCTCGCCATAGCTCCTTGAGAATTCCTTGTATTTCTGGTTTGAGAGCGCTTTTATCGGGGCAGTGTATATCACCCTTATCCCTTTGCTGAAGTCCCTGTCTATGATGTAATCCGCAATCAATGTTTTTCCGGAGCCAGTCGGGGCCGAGACTACAACTGACTTGTTGTGCTCTATTGCATTGATGGCGTCTTCCTGAAATTTGTCTAATTCAAAGCCCTTGTATTGCATATTTTAAAGAAAATCCGTTAGTTTATTAATGCTTTGAGAAAATTACACTAGACAAATTAGCCAATTTATATTCTCTTATATCTATTTTTAAGAAGCACTGGACACTGGACATAATAAAAGAAAAAATGGCCGAGTCTCGCCAACGCCAGACTCTAAACCAGTTAACATCCTCGCGGAATATGGTGATTAACTGTTAAATTATTTAAAACTTTCCATTCAGCAAAGCCAGGGTGGTCGAGTCTGGTCTAAGACGCTGGACTTAAGATCCAGTTGACATTCTCGCGGATGTCACGCGGGTTCAAATCGTCAATACGGGAAACTCCCGTCCCTGGCGCTGTAAATTTTTATACTATCTTAATAATTCTTCCTTCACGACATGCGTTTTCCCAAGATATTCAACAGTATCCCCTGCACGGAGCTTTCTTTTGTTCCTTGTTTCAGCTTCTCCGTTTACTTTGATTTCGCCGGAACGGATAATTCTCTTTGCCAGGCCGCCTGTGTTTGCAATTCCCAAAACCTTAAGAAAATTATTCAGCTCTATCCATTTAGTCAAAATATCTTGGGTCATCGCTTCTCACCGTAATTGTTGTCTTGCCCTGAGAATTTATGGCTTTGCTTGAAGTAGAATTATCCCCTTTCATTCTTGCCTTGATTGTGTTAAACTCCATGACCTTCCTTAAGCTCATATTGCCGCAGCTCATGCACTTGAAAAAAACCCCGAATTTTCCGTGTAGCATCTCAAGAATTGAGCCGCAGACGCATTTCAGGTCTTCCAGAATTTCTTCCTTGTGCTCGTGGCAGACAGGAACATCCTGGGAATTCATGGCAGTCGCCTGCTTTTGGCAGAACGGGCATTTGTCAACTTTGCCCTGGCCGTATTTCTTTGGAATGAACATTAAAATTGACTAATCTGGTGGTTTAAATTAGTTTTCTTTTTACCCGTTATCATCAACAAAATCATCATCCCTGCTAAGAAGCCTGTTCTTCTGGTCTTTCTTCTCCCTGAAAGTCCTGGCGACATAAACTTTCTCTTTTGTCATTGGGTTTTCCCCGGTGTAGTAGGTTGCAGTTGAAATAGTTCCAGGAGTTGGAGTAAAAACCTGGGTTAAATTCACGAATATATCATTGTCACTGCAGAATTTTTTTGTCTCTTCCATGTCTTTCATTGTGCTTCCGGGATGGGCTGCAATAAAATAAGGAACCAGGTTCTTTTTTGTTCCCTGCTCTTTGCTGACTTTCTCGTATTCTTCCAGAAATTCCCTGAAAGCAGACGCAGTTGCCTTGTTCATCTGCTTCAGGACAGTATCGCTTAAGTGCTCAGGCGCTATCTTTAGCCTGGTTACAAACTGCATTATCTTCCTGAAAAGCTTCTTTTGGTCAAGAATGATATCATGCCTTATTGCGCTCCTTAATTCAAGAGACGTGCCTTTGTATTTTTGGTTTAATTTTTCCACTTCTTCCAGCAATGGATACAAGTCATCGCTCAAGACCCTGAATTTGCACCCCACGCACTCCTGGTTGCAATAGTCTTTTTTGTCATAGACTGATATTTTTTCTTCTGTGATTTGGGAATAAATTTCCGTTTCATATTTGTACAATGCGCACCTTGAGCCGTACATGTTTAATGTCGGCAAAGTCAGGTCATTGATTTTTTTTATTCCATTTCCATATAATGTTTCTATTTCTTTTACAATGCTTTTCCTGCTTCTCTTTGCAACTTCTTTTCCCTGGACTAAAGGTATAACACAAAATGAGCAGGAGCCCCAGCACCCTCTTCCTATTATGACAGATGCCTCAAGATTTTTGACCATGCTTTGGTTGAAATCAAAATTTTTTGAAGCTGGATGGAGCTTTCTTGTAAAAGGGACATCATAAATATAATCCATTTCCTTTTCCGTCAAAGTATGGGACGGCCTGTTGTGCCGGATGAATCCCGAGCCGCATCCTTCAATGAAAGCATCGTCTGGCAGGAGGTAAAAAGTCCTTGTCAGCAAATTGAATTTCTGCTTGTCTTCTATGCACTCTTCATAAGACGGCAGCTTTCTTATTTTTGCGTTAATCTCAGATTTTTTTATCCTGAATGAGACGCCTTCAATAGAATTCAAATCCAGTTTTTGCTTAATATCTTCAAATGAATCTGCGTTTATTTTTTTCATCCTTCCCAGCAATGTCAGAATTGAGCGCTCCGCATTTCCGAATAACAATAAATCTGCTTTTGTGTCATTCAAAATTCCTCGTCTTAATTTGTTGTCTTTGTAATCAAAGTGCGTAAACCTTCTTATTGTCGCCTCAACTCCGCCAAGAACTGTGATGGAGCCTTTGAAGAGCTGCTTTATTTTTTGCGTGTAAACCATCAATGCCCTTTCCGGGACTAAAATATTTTCTCTTTTCTTTAGCATTGGAGTGTAGTTTGCAAGCATCGAGTCCAATAATCCGGATGTTATGCAGAAAAAACATCTTGGCTTTCCGCATGTCTTATAGTCCTCATCGCTTAAAGGCTGCGCTATGATGCCTACTTTGTATCCCTTCTTGTCCAGCAGCCTTGCAATTATTGACATCCCGCTTAGAGGATGGTCATAGTAAGGGTCGCCTGTGACGAAGACTACATCAAACTCCTTGAAATTCTTGTAGTACTCTTTTCCTTCTTCAAATGATACCGGCAAAAAGCTCCTGTCCATAGCTTTTAGCAAGAAAGCAGGGTTTAAAAAGGTAGGGATAGATTACACCATAAATCATTGATACAGAAACCTCAACCTTTAAAAATCAGCTTTAATTCTGCCTTATTAGGCTCCCATAGTGTAGTCCGGTAACCTTTTTGGCAGGCAAAAAGCTTAACCAAAATTTCGTGGGCTGAAGCCCACAGGTTGGATAACCAATCATACCGCCTTCTCGAGGCAGTGACTCGGGTTCAAATCCCGATGGGAGCATTTTTTATTTTGTGATAAATTTTACCGACAGTTAATCTTTTAAATGGCCCGGATATACCATTAAACATAAAAATGGTACAAGACGGAATCCCGGACAACAACCCTCCAAGAAAGGTTTTAAGGGTCCATTCGCCTCAACCGATGCCAACAAGGGCACAGGCTGATTTGGTTGAAAAAATAAGAAGTTTGGAAGGCCGTTATTTTAAAGAAAGGCGATTTGACCATTTTACCTCAAACCGGTATGTTGCTTCTTCCGAATTAAACGTAACCATCGAAGTGCAGCCTTACTTTGAATCCTTGAAAGATTTCATTAATTTTTTAAAGTCATTTGGCATCCAGCATATTGGGGCCAACTACGAACAAGACACCACTCACGGAAGGGTGTACAAACATTTGCTTAATGGCGTCTCAATGAGATTTTACAGGGTATATGGCGCACCCCCTGATGCAACATAAAAATGAAATCCAATCAGTCATTCAACGAAAAAGTTTACGCCTTGCTTAGAAAAGTCCCTAAAGGAAAAGTAACGACATACAAGGCATTGGCAGAAGCGCTTGGTACAAAAGCTTACAGGGCAGTGGGGCAGGCGATGAGATGCAATCCTTATGCTCCGAAAGTCCCGTGCCACAGGGTTGTTGCCTCTGACGGGACAGTAGGCGGATTTTCAGGAAGCCGGAATCCAAAAAGCAGGGAAGTGAAGAGAAAGATTAAGATTTTAAGAAGTGAGGGCGTTAAAGTTCATAACAACACAATAGTAGATTTCAAGAAAGAGTATTTCCTTAATTTTTGAATAAACAATAAATAAAGTTATCGAAGTAGTGTCTCCAAATGTTGTAATCTGTCCCCTCTTCCAGATGCATTCATGGCTTCTACAACCGTGCTGAGTCTTGCATAAGACTCATTTTCTTTTTTGGTATCAACTGTCACTTTATGCTCTCTTAAGTATGCCATAATGTTACCTACTTCTGGGCCTACTTGCATTATACCCAATGCTGTCCTTACATGGTCAAGCCTGTAAACAGGTTCTCCATAAATTCTTGTAAAGGCAGTTCTTGCAACCCGGTCTTGTAACATATCCCTTGGGCTTTCCATTCCTGAAGATAGACCTCGTGTTCTTCTAGATAGAGCCATACCATTCAAATTTGTGATAATACTACTATCAACTCCCTGGTACATTACCATTTTAATAAGATCAAGAATTCACTTCCTTTTTTTCTTCTTGGTCTTCTTTATCTCGTCTTCAAGATCAAGCTCGTCCAAAAGCTCCTTGTACCTGTTCCTGATTGTGACTTCTGTTACACCTGCTACATCAGCGACTTCCCTTTGCGTCCTTTTCTCGCCATGTATCAAGGCTGAAACGTACAAAGCAGCTGCAGCTATTCCTGTAGGCCCTCTTCCTGAAGTCAGTTCAGCTTTCTGGGCTGATTCAAGAATTTCAATAGACTTTGACTGAGTCTCTGCGCTTAGCTTCAAGGCAGATGCAAACCTTGCAATGTAATCAGCAGGGTTGCTTGGTAAAATTGTAATTCCAAGCTCTCTTGTGACGAACCTGTAAGTCCTTCCGACTTCCTTTTTTTCAATTCCGGAAGCTTCTGAAAGCTCATCCAAAGTTCTTGGAACATCATGCCTTCTGCATGCAGCGTATAATGCGCCAGCTACAACAGATTCCATGCTTCTTCCTCTTACTAGTCCTCTTTGGACCGCTAAAGTGTAAATTCTGGCAGATTCCTCTTCAACTGATTTAGGCAGCTTCAAATATGAGGAAACTCTTTTCAGTTCAGCCAAGGCAAGCTTTAGGTTTCTTTCAATTGCAGTTGAAATCCTGTACTGCCATTTCCTTAGCCTGAAGAATTTGTTCCTGTCTTTTCCGCCAAGCTTCAATAAGTCAGCTTTTTGCCCGACTTCTGTTCCCAGGCCCTGATCATATTGGGTATAAGTCATTGGAGCGCCTGACCTTCTTCTTTTTTCACCCTCTTCAGAATCAAACTCTCTCCATTCCTGAGTAAAATCAACCATCTTCTCTTCTATGACTAGTCCGCAGTCTCTGCAAATAATTTCTCCCCTGTCCCTGTTCCAGGAAAGGTTTACTCCGCCGCATTCAGGGCATTTTTTTCCTAATTCTACCATTTTTTATTCCTCCGTGTGAGTTTAATCATCCATTGCTGCGCTAGATATTACATACATCCTTGCATAAACAGTCAATTTACCATCAGGTTGTTCACCTTGATAGAGCGTTCTATCTTCAAAAATTACCATTTCTTCTATATCTCTAGGTATTTGCCTGCCTAAGGCCCTCAAAGTGCTGCCTGAAAGAGTTCTTCCTCTTGGCAGATTTGCTATTACATTTAATACATTGGGATTAAGGTCTACTCTTTCGTAAAATCTTCTCTCAAGATCGGCAACTCTTGGAATCATGTCCTCTTTTACCAAGCGTCCCTGAAGATCAGGATGCCTTAACCGCCTCTCTGGAACGTCCATAAATGATAAATCCATAACCATATTGACCTCTAAGTTTTATAATATACGCCCTTTTTTAAAAAACAAAAACTTATAAACCCCCAATCGACTTTGAGTCGGTAAATGTGATAAGATTTATAAAGAAGTAGTAAGAGGTTATATATAAAGCTTTCGGTTTTTATGATATTTACGTGGTGACAAAAGTTTATATAAATTGGAGTTATCTGATTCTATCATGTATCTTTTTGAATTTAACTTGAGGACAAGAAAGGCGTCAAAAAACACGTCACCAGAGTACGCAGTCAGATACTTAAAGTCCAAAGATGGACTTATGGTAGAAATTGGAGATGGCTATAGGCATGAATTATGGCTTGACGCAAAGTATTGGAATAGGATTATACGAATTATAAAAAATGATCAATTAAATAAAAGTGGAATTCAAGCTATTACTAGTGGATTGATGGGGCATTGTTTGCCTAAAAAATATGAGAAAAATCTAATTTTTGCAATCAAAAAGAATAAAATCAAAGAAATAAGATAATTCACTCCCTGTCAAAATGTATCTCAAATTCTTTGCCCTTTACCTTCTCTGCACTTACATATGCGTGCTTCTTGCTTGGCTCCATCTCGGAAATCCTGAACTGGGAAGCTCCGACTTTCTCTTTTATGACCAAGTTCCATTCTTTCAGCATTTCCTTCAATTCATCATCTGTCTTCAGGAATAATGATATACTGTCGGATTTCTGCAGGCCTGCTTTTTTCCTCAAAGCCTGCACTCTCCTCATTATTTCCCTTGCAAAGCCCTCTGCTTCCAGCTCATCAGTTATTTCCCTGTTCAGGTAAACAAAGCCGCCCCTGAAAGCGCCTTCCTCGTAAGGAAGAGGAACATCTCTTGTGACAATCAAATGTTCCTTGGCTATGCTTGCCTGCTCGCCGTCAATTTCAAATGAATATTTTCCTTTTTCCTGTATGTGCTTTAAAATGGTTTCCGGGCTGTTGATTGTGAGCTGCGCTATTACCTTTGGAGCTTTGTCGCCGAAATCCGGGCCTATCTTTGAATAGTCAGCTTTTACCTTTAATTTGACGCCTTTCAGAGTTTCAGTTAAGCCGATTACTTTCACATTAACCTGTTTTTTTAGTATATCCTTCAATTTTTCAATGGCTGCAGCCATATTATTGTCTTTTGTGGCTATTATCATCTCCTTTACGGGCCATCTTACGCCAAGCTGCATTTTTTCCCTTACAGCAAGGGCGCTCTGGACTATCTCGCTCACAATAATCATTGAACTTTCCAGTTCCTTGTCAATCAGCAATTCGTCATATTTTGGCCAATCAAAGAGATGAATGCTTTCTTCCTTCAGCCTGAATTCCTGCCTTAAATTTTGGTACATTCTCTCGGTTATAAATGGCGCAATCGGGGCAAGAAGCTTTAGAGACTCCATCAGAACATTATAGGCAGTGTAAAGCACAACTTTTTTGTCTTCATCGCTGCCCATTGCAGACTTGTCCCTGGTTAGCTGAATGTAATTTCTGCTTAGCTCCAAAAATAATTCCTCAGCAACCCAAGGTATTTCATTTAACCTGTATTCGTCAAACAGCTCTGTTGCCTTTTTTATTGCCGAATGCAGTTTTGAGAATATGTATCTTTCTTCGACATCAATATTATATTTCTCCAGGTCCAAGTCTGAAGGGTTTGCTTTAAGGTTTTTAGCCATCTCTATGGCATATTTATGCAGGTTCCAAAGCACAGTCAAGTTCTTGTGCTTGACTTTCATGTCGTCAAAATTGTAGTTTATGTCAACTCCCGGAGCTGTTCCCCCTATCATGTAATACCTTAAAGTGTCAGCGCCATATTCCATTATGACTTCCTGCGGCAGAATATAATTTCCCAATGATTTTGACATCTTTCTTCCCTGCGCATCATTGATAAAGCCGTGCATGTAAACAGACTTGAATGGCTCATTATTCATTGCAATCATAGAAGCTACAAATAGGAGGTTAAACCACCCTCTGATCTGGTCTATGCCTTCAAGTATGAAATCTGCAGGATATAATTTTTCAAACAAATCTTTTCTTCTCGGATAGTCAAGGCAGTTCCATGACGCTGAGCCGGCATCTATCCATACATCAAGGACATCAGGCACTCTTTCTTTTATGCCGCCGCATTTGCATTTTATCTTTACTTCATCAATCCACGGCTTGTGCAGGTCTTCCGGAAGCCTTCCAGCCAACTCTTTCAATTCGTCAATTGCGCCAACAACAACAAAATCTTTGCAATCCCCGCATTTCCATACCGGCAATGGCGTTCCCCAGTATCTTTGCCTTGTTATTCCATTATCCCTCAAATTTGCAAGCCAGTTGTCAAAGTTTTTAGAGCCCGCAGACTCAGGAACCCATTTTATTTTTTTGTTCAATTCGCGCATCCTTTCCTTCAAATCTTCTATTTTGAAGAACCATTGGCTTGTTGTCCTGAATATTACCGGATTCTTGCAGCGCCAGCAATGCGCATATTCATGATCTATCTTTGTTTGCGCTATTAACGCGCCTTTTTTTCTTATCTCTTCTGTTATTTTTTTGTCATCTGTCTTTGCAGCCATTCCTGAGAATGGACCGGAAGTGCCGTCAAAAATTCCCCCCTCAGTCAATGTGTTAAAAGGGGGAATGTTGTTCCTATGGCCCACTTCATAATCTTCAGGGCCGCAGCCTGGAGCCATATGGACCAAGCCTGTGCCTGCGCTTGTATCCACATATTCCTCGCTCAGGACAACCGTGTGGACTTTGGGATGAGCTTTTTCCAATTCTTTGAACTGCTTCAATTCATTTTCAAAAGGATGGATATACTTCAGCCCAAGCAGCTTGTCACCCTTGAATTCCTCAGTGATTTCAAATTCTTTTTCCGCAACGCCGCTTATGAAAGGCGCTGCAAGGGTTTTGGCCACAATCCATATTTCGCTTCCGACTTTCGCTTTTACGTATTCCAAATTCGGATTGGCCATCACTCCAAGATTGAATGGGATTGTCCAGGGGGTGGTTGTCCATATCACCAAAAATTCATTCGGCTTGCCTTTCACCGGGAATTTTATGAATATAGAATTATCAGTTACATTTTCATATTCCAATTCATGCTTTGCAAGGGAAGTTGCGCAGCTAAAGCACCAGTGCATTGTCTTTTCGCCTTCATATAACCTGCCGTTTTCATGAGCTTTCTTAATCAGCCACCACTCCCCTTCCATGTAGGTGTTATCAATAGATTTGTACGGATTGTCAAAATCCATCCACACCCCTATCCTTTTGAAATCGCCGTTCATGGAAATCAGATTGGATATGGCAAACTCCTTGCACTCCCTGACGAAATTTGCAACGCCAAAATTCGGAATGTCATCCTTGCTTTTCAGCCCGAGCTTTTTTTCTACTGCCTGCTCAGTCGGCAGGCCGTGCATATCATATCCTGCCCTGTCCCAGGCATCAAATCCCTGCATCCTTTTGTACCTTAAGGCAGAATCCTTCAATGACTTGTTCCAGGCTGTTCCCAGATGGACTTTTCCCGATGTGTAAGGGGGCCCGTCCAGGAAGTAATATTTCTTCTTGCCTGAATTCTTCTTTTTAGCCTTTTCGTAGATATTGTTTTTCTTCCAGAACTCCAGTATTTCAGGCTCAAGCTTCATTGCGTCGTAGTTTTCCACCATGCGAAGAGAAAAATAAGGCTGTTATTTAAAGTTTTAGATGTTTAAATCTTAACCCATTTAAGGTAAAACCGGGAAATTCACTCCACCTTCTCACAAATACCTAATATAAACCTTAAAGAATTTTTCATAGGTTTTCTTGAACTTCTCTACAAGAAACCTGTGCAGCTTATCCTCATGCCCCTTGTCAAATGCCTCAAGGCAGGCGAAATACGAGATTCTCTGCGTTTTTCTTATTATAAGGGGCGGATACCCGCTGTTTAGAAGAATTATGTTAATAAGCAGCCTGCCCGCCCTCCCGTTTCCGTCTTCAAAAGGATGGATCCTTTCAAATTTTCCGTGGAATACTGAAGCCTTTTGCAGAGGGTGCATCTCCTTATTTTCATTGCACCAA
>JACPMV010000052.1 GCA_016185845.1 Candidatus Woesearchaeota archaeon
ATCTGAATCTTTTTTCAGCTCTATTACAACCCGTATGCCGTGCCTGTCGCTTTCATCCCTTATGTCAGATATGCCGATTATTTTCTTGTCCCTCACAAGGTCTGCCATCTCCTCAAGAAGCTCTGACTTGTTCACCATGAATGGGATTTCATTCACGATTATTATGGATTTGCTTTTATCCTGCTCGATTGCTGTTTTTGCCCTTACAAGCAGCTTGCCCCGGCCTTTTGAATATGCCTCATTGATTCCGTTTCTTCCGTAAATCAAGGCGCCAGTGGGAAAATCAGGGCCGTGTATAATCTGGAGAATGTCAGAAATCTCTATTTCCGGATTGTCTATCTGTTTTGTTACCGCGTCAATTACCTCACCAGCATTGTGAGGCGGAATGTTTGTTGCCATGCCAACTGCAATTCCAGAGCTTCCGTTGAGCAGAAGATTCGGAAGCTTTGAAGGCATGACAACAGGCTCTGTAACTGAATTGTCAAAATTCGGAATGAATCTTACTGTTCTTTTGTCAATGTCTTCCAGCATCTCTTCTGCAAGCCTTGTGAGCCTGCACTCAGTATACCTCATTGCGGCAGCTGGGTCGCCGTCAATTGAGTTGTGAACAAAAACTCCTGCGCTTAATGCAAAATTATGAGTTCCTTCTACGGTTAAATCATAGACATCCTCAAATTGTTCAAGAAATTCTATTCTCAAAACTTTATGATTTAGTTTAGCTTCTATTGTTGATAATCTTGTGTAAAGAGGCATTAAAGAATCTCCAGATTTCAAATCTTTAGCCTCTTTATACCTGCCATCTCTTAACATGAATTTATGACTTAATGTGCATTTTATCTCTTCTCCATTATCCAAAATGACTTTCATAATTTCTACATCTTTCTTCGTCATTCTGGGATTTTTTATTTCTCCGATTTCTATTGAGCCATTGGAATTTACTGTATAAGTGTAATTTTTTTTGCCTTGTTTATGCTCTTCTACCAACTCCGCAAAAGATAAATCTCTTCCGTCTGTTAACTTAACTTTTGTATCCGCCGTAAAACATCCAAAATTTCCTTGACCATCAACTAAGGGATACCTCATTGAGAAATCTTGGGCTAGCCTAACTATAGTGTCGTAGATGGCTGCATCAGAATGTGGATGAAAACGAGCCATACAGTTTCCTACAACATTAGCTGATTTTTTGAAAGGTTTATCGTGGGTTAGTCCAATTTCCCACATGGTGTATAAAACACGCCTGTGCACTGGCTTAAGGCCATCCCTGACATCAGGAAGCGCCCTTCCAACAATAACAGACATAGAATAATCAAGATAGGATTGCTTCATCTCCTCGTTGATCAGGCGAGGTATTATTCTTGTGCCTAATTTCTGTTCTGCTTCTTCTGCCATTTTTTGATAGAACTGAATATTATTTTGTCGTCTATAAATTGGTTATTTTATAGATTTATAAGGGTTATGTTTTTGAATTATTTGCAATATAGAAATTTACTATATGGAAAACAATTATAGTTTCTTTACAATCCCTTTATTGACAGCAAAACTATGCCCACAATAAACACATCTCTTTTTCTTTTTAGAAAGATGAATATCCTTGCTCTGGTATTTCATATTGTTCTTGCACTTTGGGCACTGCAGAAGGAACATTTTAGGTTGAATTTTTAAATATTTTTATTGATTGTTTTGTTATTGAAATTATCGTTAATGCGTTTTTCGTTATTGGATTATTTTTAATGTGTTTGTTTTATTGCGTTGGATTTTCTTTTTGCTCGCCATGGACTATCTCGCTGACCCTTTCATCAATCTTTTTTTCCATATCTGGAGTTATATGTATTCCCCTGCTTCTTGGCTTTTTTATCTGAATTTCTTCATTGGATGTTTGTATTTCGTCTGCTTCGGGCTCTTTTTCATATTCTGTCTTTTCTTCTTTTTTAATAGATTCTTTTGGCAGATTGACAACTTCCAATCCAATCTCCTCTTTCAGCTCCTGATTTTCCTTATTTTGCTGGGGTTCTTCATTTTGCTTTTCTTCATAAGTGTCCAAGGGTATCTTGAATTCTTCATCGACTTTGTCCAATGATTCTATTTCCTTCCTTATCTTGTCATCCTGCTGCTTAAGGTCTTCTGCCTTTTTTTTCTGGTCATCCTTTATCTGGTCAACTTCAGTCTCTTTTTCCTTTATGGCCCTTGCTATGCTGTCAAAATCCCTGAACTTGTCCCTGAGCTTTTCCTCGGTCAGGTCAAAATACCTGAAGAATTTCTCTGTAAGTTTTATAAGATTTGTTCTGCTGTGCTTTTGCCTTGATATGTAGCCTGTTTTTTCCAGCTCGACAAGATGATCATAGGCCTTGTTCGTCCTCATCTTGATTAAATCAGACTGGAGTATGGGATATTTGAAGGCTATGACTGCCAAAGTTTCCATCACGCTTTTTGTAAGCTCTGTTTCCGTCACTATCTTCCTTACTACAGATACAAGATGGTCCCTGACTGCAAATTTCCAGTCATCGCCTTCATCAACAAGCATTATGCTTGACTGCTTCTGCTCGTATTCTGACTGGAGCTCTTTCAATGCGGCCAAAACCTCCTCTTTTCTTGACCTGCTCAGCCTGCTTATCTCGTCCAGGCTTATTTTATGGCCTACAGAAAACAGTATGGCTTCCACCTTGCTTTTTACGCTGGATTTTTTAAGTTCTGCCATTATGCCAAGCAGTACAATTCGTTTTCTTTTTTTATCTTGCTGTCTTTGATCAGCTTACCGACAAATATTTCAAGCTCTTTTTTATCCAGCCCGGTAACCTGGGAAAGCTGCTCAAGGCTCAGCTTGCTGACTTTCAGGCATATCAGTATTGCATTGTGGATTATTGCGTTCATGTTGAGCCTTAAGAAATCATTTTCCGCCTTCAGCTGCTTCACTACCATGTCTACATTATGAAGCCTTGCCTGCAGATCGTTTAGGAAGCTGGATATTTCCCTGCTTGTCATGGCCAGGCTTTCAGGCTTTGCAACTTCAATTGATGAAGGCATGTATTCAAAGCAGAAGCTTATGAGCTTTTGGGTTCCCTTGACAACCAAGTCCAGCTCAACAAACTGGCTCCAGAGATTAGCTGGCTTTTTATCTTTTTGCAGGTCTTTTTCTGTTACAACCTCGTCTGAAGCCATACGGCTTGAAGCTTTAGTTTGTTCCTTTTCTTCAGAATGCCCTGCTGCATGCTTTTCTATTTCTTTTGCTTCGGAATATTCCTCATTCAAAACAACAAGCTCTGGATCTTCCTTGATGTGCTGCACATATTCATTCAGCGATTTCTCTACATGCTCCTTTGGCTTGCCAAGCACCTCTATTATTGTCCTGCACCTTATATGCGCATGCAGCCCCTTGCCTTCATCCATGTCTTTCCAGAAAGCTACAGTATTTATAAAGTTTTAGTTGGCTATCTCCTCCATATAAGCGCGATGTTAAGGGCAACAGAAACTGCCAGGAGAAAATATACTATCATATTTTTAGCCTTTTCATTGGTTGATACATATGCATATTCCTTATTTGTATTTTTAATGATATTATCTGTTGGATTGCTGATTTCCTGATTGTTTTCATTTATCAGATTGGCTGTGTTTTCGTATTCTTTTGTGTTGGATTGATTTTTAGTTTCATTGTTTTGGCCTTCATTCATTGGCGGATTACTGCCCAATTCATTTTCTTGAATTGGCTGCATTGCATCTTTATTTTCTTGGGCTCGAGATGATGTATTCTGTTTTTCATTGTTTTCCAAAATAAGCTGCTGTACTGCAATATTTGCCTCCAATATTTCCATATTTTCTTGTTTTATTGTTATTATTTCAGTGTCAATATTATCCTCTTTGTTCATGTCATCGCAGCCGACAATTATCTCTGATATAATCCTGTAGCTTCCGTAGTTCAGGTTTGGGGAGTACACATTTGAGGTTTTTTGCTTTGAGATGGGCAGATTAGTCCAGGGCTTGTAGCTTTTGACTATATTGCCGCTTAAATCCTCAATCCTTGCAGAGCCGGTTATATTTGTTGACGGCCCTTCAAGCTTTGCTGCTTTCATCCTCCATTTGAAGCTTTCTTTTGTGAATTCTGTTCCGTTGATCAGTATCTCAACGCTGTAATCGCACTCCTGCGCATAAGAAAAAGAGGCAAAAAAGTACAAAACAACGAGCATAATGGCAGCAAGCCTCATTTTATAGCAGTTATACTGCCCTTATTTAATTCTTATTATGCTGTATTTGAGCTATCACTATCCTGCAATGCTAACAAAAGTTTTAATAAACACTACTTTGTATAGCAGCATGGGTGCTTATCAGTGGGTTTTTTGAAATTTAGACCTGCCTCCTGAGCCTCCGCCATTGGAGGGATTTGAAGACAAGCAGGATTTTGAGCTTCCTGAGATAAATGCAGATGAGTTTGACATGTCGGTAAATCGCAAAGCGATTTCCGCTGACATGAGCGAGCGAGAGCATCGAAGCGAGCTCTCGCATGTCACTGCTCAAAAACCTGCGGTTTTTGACATGTCTAAATTTGAAGCTCCTGATACTGAAAAAACTAATTATCCAAGCTACGAGCCAAAAATGCCTGAGATGAAAAGCAACGACATGCCTGATTTTCCGGATTTCCCTGAGATGGAAGATGAGCCGAAAGCTCCTGCAGAGCCGCAAATGAGATTCCAGCCTTTGGCAGCTCCCCAGCCTGCGCAGCCAATGCCTGCGGCAGAGGAAGAAATGCCTGAAATCGAGCCGCAGCCCATGCAAAGAAGGGGGCTTTTCCGCCATGAAAGGATGCCAAGGGAAATGCGCTCAAGGAAAGAGGTTTATGTGAGGATTGACAGGTTCAAAAACGTTCTTGACAGCATAAGCATGATAAGGTCCAGCGCAAGGAAATCGGACGAATCCCTCATAAGGATGGAGAGCATCAAAAATTCAAAGGACAGGGCATTTGACAGGGTTAAATCATCTCTTGCTGATTTGCAGAAAAAGCTGATATTCATAGACAAAACATTATTCAAGGGTGATTGAACATGAAAGAAAAACTTGGAGCTCCTGTTTTTGTCAAGGTTGACGAGTACAAGGAGATTCTTGACGTGCTTGACATGGTAAAAGGCAAGATCAGCGAGATCA
>JACPMV010000054.1 GCA_016185845.1 Candidatus Woesearchaeota archaeon
ATGATACTTTGAAAGAAATCTGCATGAAGCTGCACAAGGATTTCATCAATAAGTTCAAGTTTGCAAGGATATGGGGGAAATCCGTCAAATTTCCGGGTATGAAACTGCGCAGGCTTGACCACATTGTTGAAGACAATGACATTGTTGAAATCCATACAGGATGACATAACATTTATAAATCTCAAATGATTGCCAATTTTAATGAAGAAATTATATAACATCATGGCCCATATCGGGTTTGCTTTCTACAGGATATTTTCAGGCTTCAGGTATTTTTTCTTTTATTTTATGCTTTGATTGTGCGTTTACGCCTGATAAATTTTTTATGCACCTGGCAAGGCTGCAAACAAAAATAATATATACCCTTGAAAGTTATCTGGCAAAGATGAACATTACAGTAACCGGATTCAGCGGCACTGGCAAAACGACAATCTCCATGCTGTTAGCTAGAAGCATGAGCAAGAAGCTGATTTCCACTGACGAGGAAATAAGAAAATCCATGAAGCTCAGCCCTGAGAGAATAGTTAAGAGATACGGCTGGGAGAGGCTAAGGGAGGCTGAAGCCAGCATTATAGAAAACATAAGTGAGCTGGACAATTATGTATTGGATGCCGGGTGCGGTGTTTTGCTGAGAAATGAAAACGTTGTCAACTTAAAAAAGAGCGGAATCATAGTATTTCTTACAGCCGATGCAAGAGCTATAGCCTCCAGGCTAAAAAGGAAAGAGGAAAAAACAGATTTTACAAAAAGCAACTACATAGACAAGGTAAAGGGCGCCTTGGACGAGTTTGAGACGAGGCACAAAAAGGCTGCAGATTATGCAATTGACACGTCTGACATGAGTCCGGAAGAGGCCTGCAGCCTGATAATTCATTATGTGCAGCTGGAGTTGCATTAAGCCGGCTTTATGGAAATAAAAAAATTGGCGGAAAGCCTGAACCCTGCGGAAAGAAAAGTCGCCAGGGTCCTGGATGATATCAATTCATTTGATGAGATAATCAAAGCAACCGGGCTGAAGGATGTGGAAGTCATGAGGGCCCTGCAGTGGCTTCAGAACAAAAATATCGTCAGGATAAAAGAATCGCAGAAAGAGGTTGTCTCTCTTGACGAAAACGGCATTAAATACCTGAAATACGGGCTGCCGGAGGCAATTTTTCTTGAAAATGTTGAAAAGACAGTTTCCATGGGCGAACTTGGGAAAAAAACAAATCTCAGCAGCGAGGAGCTTGCTATTTCACTTGGAGTCCTGAAATCAAAAGCTGCCATCGAGATAAGGAAAGACAAGGATATCATTGTTTCCATAACAGAGCATGGGAGGCAGATTCTGAAAAACGGGTTTGCCGAGCAACAGTTTCTGAAAGAGAGCTTCCCGAAAGAAATTAACATGCTCAGGGGCGAGGAAAAGCTGGCTCTTGAAAACCTGAAAAAAAGAAAAAAAATTGTAAAGGTCGAGCTGAAGAAAACTATTGCTGCAGAGCTGACAGAGACCGGAAAAAAACTGCTGAAGGAAAAGTTTGATGATGATATGATTGAAAGGCTTTCGCCTTCTATGCTCAAATCAGGCTCTTGGAAGGGAAAAAGATTCAGGAGGTTTGACGTAAAAGTAAATGTCCCGGGCATTTTTGCCGGAAGAAAGCAGCATTACAGGAGATTCTTGGATGAGATAAGGCAGAAGTTTGTCGCCCTTGGATTCCGGGAGATGTCCGGCCCGATAGTAGAGACTTACTTCTGGGACATGGATGCGCTGTTCATGCCGCAGTTTCATTCCGCAAGGGACATCCATCAGGGGTACTACATAAAAGAGCCCAAATATGCAAAAGACCTGCCCGAAGACAAAATTAAAAATGTCAAATCCGCGCATGAAAGCGGATTCGGCACAGGTTCAAAAGGATGGAGATATGAGTTTGATGCTAAAAGGACCCACAGGCATATTTTAAGGACGCATGACACATCAATTTCTGCAAGAACCCTTGCCTCCAAGGACCTTAAAATCCCAGGAAAATATTTCCAGATATCAAGATGCTTCAGGTATGACATTGTTGACGCAACGCATCTGTCTGATTTCAACCAGGTCGGGGGATTTGTAATAGAGGAAGGAATCAATTTCGGCCACCTGAAGTCATTATTAAGGATGTTCGCGGAAGAGTTTGCAGACGCAAAAGAAATCAGGATAGTTCCGAGCTATTTTCCATTTACAGAGCCTTCAGCTCAGCTCATGGTCAGGCATCCGGACATTGGGTGGATTGAGCTTGGCGGCTCGGGAATATTCAGGCCTGAGATGGTCAAGCCCCTGATAGGAAAGGAAGTCCCGGTCATTGCGTGGGGAGTCGGATTAGACAGATTGGCGATGTTCAAGCTCGGAATCAAGGATATAAGGCAGTTATTCTCTCATGATCTGGAGTTTTTAAGGAATGCAAAAGTGATTTGAATGCCGACAATAACATTTTCATTAAAGGATCTGCAGAACCTCGCAGGGAAAAAGCTGAAAATAGAGGAAGTTCATGACTTTGCCATTTATGGAAAGGCAGAGGTTGAAGCTTACGACGGGGAAACAGACGAGATTAAAATAAATTTTGAGGACACGAATCTGCCTTATTTGTGGTCAGTTGAGGGGTTTGCAAGGCTGCTGAAAGGAATCCTTAGATTGCATAAGGGGATTCCTGAGATTAAGATCAGTAAGGGAGATTATCAGGTAGTTGTCGACAAGTCAATAATGAAAGACAGGCCTTTCATCACATGCTTTGCCGCAAAAGGAAGAAAGATTGATGATTACCTGCTGAAGCAGATTATCCAGCTGCAGGAAAAATTCTGCGAAGGCTACGGAAGAAAAAGGCAGAAAGTCTCAATCGGATTATATTCTTATAAAAAAATAAAATTCCCGCTGCATTACAAGGCTGCCGAGCCGGAAAGCGTTGAATTTGTGCCGCTGGAATTCAAGGCAAAAATGAATTTAAGGGAAATTCTTGCAGACCATCCAAAAGGAAAGGAATATGCATGGATTTTAGACGGATGGCAAAAATACCCCATTTTGATGGATGACAAGAATGAAGTCCTGAGCTTTATTCCGATAATAAACTCGGATTTCACCGGCAGGCTCGAGATTGGCGATGAAAATATTTTTTTCGAGGCCACTGGAACTGATGAAAGTGCAGTTAATCTGGCGGCAAATATTTTTGCCTATGCGCTGTCTGACAGGGGGTTCCAGATTTATTCTGTTGAGGTAAAATACCCGAATAAAAAAATTGAAACTCCGCATTTGGAGAATGAAAAAATCCTGATTAAAAATGAGCATATAAAACAGCTGTTTGGGCTGGAATTAAAAGAAAATGAAGTAAAGACTCTTCTTGAGAAGGCAGGGTATAATTTCCATAATTACAAAGTCGAGATTCCTGCTTACAGGCATGATGTGATTCATCCTTATGATGTTGTCGAGGATATAGGGATAATGTACGGCTTTGACAAAATAGAGGAAAGGCCTCTGAAAACATTTACGGCAGGCTCTGTGCTCAGGATGAATGATTTCACCTGCAAAATAAGGGAGATTCTTGCAGGGCTTGGCTATCAGGAGATAATGAGCGGCGTTTTGACTAATAAACCATATCTTTACGAAAAAATGAATATTGATGATTTTGGAACAATTGAGATAGAGGATTACATGTCAGAGACGTATTCTGCTGTCAGGAGCTGGATTTTGCCCAGCCTGATGGAAGTTTTCTCAAAAAACAAGCACGTTGACTTTCCCCAGATGATTTTTGAGGAGGGCGTTGCCAATTCGAGAAAAGGCGAAAAAATTGAGGAGTTTGAAAGGATTGCTGCCGCTGTCTCTCATGAAAAGGCAAATTATACTGATGTCCGGCAGGTGCTTGACTGCATTATGAGATTATTGGGGCTGCATTACGATATCGAGGAAGCAGAGCACGGCTCTTTCATCGAAGGAAGAGCTGGAAGGGCAATAGTGAAAGGAAGGAAGATTGCTTATCTTGGCGAAATAAGCCCCAAAGTGCTTGAAAACTGGAATTTGGAAATGCCTGTTGCTGCCTTGGAATTAAACATGACAGAATTGTTTGAGATAGTGGAGAAGAGATAGATGGCTAATAAAGGTCATAAGAAAACGTGGATAGCAGTTTTGCTTAATTTCTTTATTTATGGTTTAGGCTATATTTATTTAAGAAAGAAAATTGGTTTGGGTATATTATTACTTATTTTAGATATGGTTTCATTTGGATTCATAAGTAATTCTTTTTCTAATTTAGGTGCAGATGAAGTGTTTTTTTGGGTATTAGTTGGAGTATGGTTAGCCCTAGACGCTTATAGATTATCAACAGGACATAGAATTACAGCTCTCAGTGAATCCTCACAAAAAATTGGAGAAAAAATCTTAGATACTTTAATAGTATTACTTGTTATTAGTTTATTGCTACACTCAATAGTATCAACTTTAAATCCTAAAGAAGCAAAATCTTTATCACTCCTACAAACAGATGTAAAAACTAAAACAACTCAAGAATTACAATCCCAAACAAAAGTAGTTAAAATTTATATTAATACATTTCCTTCTGGCGTAGATAAAAAATATGAAAATTCAATAAGGGAAGCTATGTCTTTTTACGAAAGGATTTCATCAAATTTAAGTGTAAGTTTAAGTTTTATAGAAGTTTCAAAATTCTCAGAAGCGGATGTTTATATAAATTGGTTTAAAGAATTTGGAACGGGTTCGCTTGGTCATACTATAAATCAAAAAGGCATTGATATAGGATTAGGGGATAGTAATTGTTTAGAAAGATGGAGACCTTATACTTATGATACAGTTTTACATATAGCCAAGCACGAACTTGGGCATGCTTTAGGGGCTGATGATGACTATGAGCATCCTGATACATTAATGTATTATAAGTTTTTAACAAAATATGAAATAGATATTGAAGAAAGCGATGTTCTCTCAGATGGTTGGAGTACATTCTATCCCGTTTGCACAAAAAATGATGTAGCAATTTATTCATTTGAAGTAACATCTACAGAACCACTGGATATATACATAGTTCCTTCTAGACAAGATTATGAACTGTTTCGTAAAGGATTGAAATTCACACACTATCCTCCATGTCAAGAAGAAAAAGTTAAATTTTATGAAAAAAAATGTCCTGTTCTTAGAGATTTCGGCATAATTTTGAAAAATCCGAGTGAATTACTTGGTGGAAACACTGCACAATTTAAAATTAAAGTAAAAGAAAGTTAAATTTATTCTTTCTTCTCTTCATTCTTTGGAGTTTTCTTCGGCTTCTCACTCTTAGGCTTTGTTTCCTTTTTGTCAGGCTTGTGTTCGTGCTTATGCTCATCTTTTTTCTCTTCAACCAATCCAGCCTTCTCTTCCAAAGTTACTGCTTTTGCCTCTGGCTTTTCCTCTTTTTTCTTCGGCCTGAAGATGTCCCTCAGCTTCTTCTTCTCTTCTTTTTGAGAGCGGATCTGCTCCGGCGTTTTTCTTTTTGCCTTTGGCTTCTGTGTTTTTGGCTTTGGCTTTGTTTCCCTGGTTCCTATGCCTAATTCTTTCAGTGCCTTGGAAACTTCATCGTGAGGTGCATTTTTCTTAATATCAATTTTCTGCTCCAGAGGCTCAACATGCAGGATATTGCACTTTCTTCTTCTGGTCTCTCCGTCAAGCAGGACATAGTTGTTATCCAGCACATCTATTATCACTGCCTTTTTTCCGGCGTCCCTTCCCGCAATTTTTATGACGATTCTTCCTATATCTATCATTTTGTTCCTCCAAATCACCAGTGATCAAGAAATCAGCAAATCAGCATTTGCCATGTCTCCCACCACTTAACTAGAGGTAATGTCGCCATTTACCCAAGTGATTTTTTTGTTATTTTTGATTGATTTAAAAAAATTATTTTATTGCCCTTTTTATCATTTCAAGCCTCATGCACCTGCTGCAAAGCATTCCGCCGTAGGGCCTTTCAGGCCTTTTTTTTGTCTTTGCCATGCTCCTCATTTTGTACGGGCGCTCTCTTGGAATTCCCTTCAAAACAGCTCCGCAGCCGGAGCAGTGCGCTGGCTTGGGCTTTCTTCTTTTATAATGAATATGGGTGCTTCCTCCTGGAACTTTTCTGAACAGTTTTCTCAGGCTTCTTGACCTTAATCTTGGCGCTGGCATAGTTTTGCGGAAAGAAGTTTGGTTTATAAAGGTTATTATGGCAATCTTTAAATATCTGTGATTAAAACAAATATTCACAACATGGCGCTTATTTTCAGCTCAAAAAAAGGAGTATCTCCGCTGATTGCTACTATTCTTCTGATAGCTTTTGCTGTTGCGCTCGGCTCTGTAGTAATGAACTGGGGCCTGAACCTGAATTTAGGCAAGCCAGATGACAAATGCGGCAATGTCGCTGTAAAAATAAGGGAAAGCGGCAATTTTGAAGCATGTTACGGGGATTTTGGGCAGAATGCCTACATCAACTTCATTTTGGACAATGTCGGAGCTGCCGACATAAGCGGGCTTACCATATTAATCGTAGGGGAGAAAGGAACCAAGCTTTCCGAGCTGCAAAAAGCAATCAAAAAAGAGTCTTTGCTGGATGAAAAAAGCAAGGAAGTCAGCTATAATTTTGATGTTTACGGAAGCATAAAACAGGTCCAGTTCATACCGAAAGTTGTGGTTAACCAGGAAACGGTTGTCTGCGCCAAGAATTTGGCGGAAGCCAACAAAATCGGGATATGCGGCTAATAAACCTTTAATATTTTTCTCAGGGCCATGGTGAATATTATCGAGCACCATATGTAGACCCCGAGCCATCCAAGCCAGTCCCTGAAGCCGATAGGTATAAGGACTTTTTTCTTGTAATCTATTGAAATTGATTTTATGCTGCCCTTGGCCTGCTTCAAAGCCGGCAGATATTTGTTTTCATCAGTTATCAAAACGCTGTGCTGCTGATTCTCTTCATTGTAGGATATTTCTATGACGTGCTCGCCTTCTTTTCCTTTTAATTTCCACGAAGCTGTTTTCTCGTATGTTTTTTTATTGACTGTTCCAGCGGCTATTTCTGCCTTGGCATTTCCAATGATTGTTATTTCTTCAGGCACAATTATTTGCGCTTCGCCGCCTGCAGTTTTATCAAAAACCGCATAAACACTGAATTCCTGCATGGGGTGTATGCTGTCGTAGGCGAATGTAGCGTTCATCCACCCGAATATGAAAAAAATAGGTATTAGCGTGATTAAAGTAGGCTTGAGGGAATGCGACATGTATTTCATGTTTGATTCCATGGCTTTTTTCTGCATCTCCATCATTTTTGCAGGGTTGCCCTTCAGCTCTTTCATCTGTTTTTGATATGATTTCATCTCGTACTTGAGATTTTTCATCGTCTCCTGGTTTGTCATGTATTTTGTTATCAGGATTATCAGGAGAGAGATTAAAAATGACAGGATTATAATAGCCAAGAGAGTAGGGAGCTTGAGCAAAGGGGCAAATGCAATATTTAAAAAATCATAATATGCCATCTCAGCCACCCATGAGTTTTCTCATAATCGGCAGCCTTTTAGCAAAATGTCGAAAATCTACAGATTTTCGAGCACACGCAAACCTTTGGTTTGCTTTGGCTTGACCAAAACTATGCAATGTGGAATTTTCAATTCCACGAAACGATTGAAACATTTTTAGCCACCCATGAACTTACGCATCATTGGATTCATGTCCATCATGTGCTGCCTTGCTATGTCCTCATAAAGCCTGTAAACAATCATGACTGTAAGCAGCAGTCCTGTCCCGCTTGTCAATGCGCCGGTCAGGTCTGCAAGGGCCGCCAAAAATCCCACTGCAATCCCTCCCATTATTGTCAATGGCCAGATATACCTGTTGAGCAATCTTTCCAAAACTCTTTCATCTTTCCTGAATCCCGGAATCTGCAGGCCGCTTGAAATCATCTGCCTGGCCTGCGATTTTGCGTCCATGCCTGCAGTCTGCACCCAGAAAATGCTGAATATAACGCTGCCGACGATAAAAAATAGGATGTATACCAATGCCTGCAGATATTGAGTTGAGCCTATCAATAAGGTATGCTGCTGTATGATACTTCTTATGATGCTTGGGCCCTGCAGCCAGTATACAAAACCCGAAATCGGCTGGCCTGTTGATGCGCTGAAAGTCCCAAGCCACGCATGGCCTGCGTTTTGCAGCAGCCTCCCCCACAGCTGGAAATTTGCAATCAATGCTGCTACCAATATAACGGGGATGTTTGAAGTGTAGATGAAAGCCAACGGCCATCTTATACCGTGCCCCCTAACCATGCCGAATGACAAAGGAATTTCAACTTTCATGGCCTGGGCATATACTGCAATGACAAAAACAAGTATAGTGGCTATGACTGCAGACAGCATTATAGTTGCTGTAGTTATTTCCCCGTTTACCAGGCTTATCACAAAAGTAGGTATCGCGCCTGGCGGATAAATCGAGCCAGGAGGCACTATCCAGTTGAATGCCTGCAAAAACAGGCTTTTGCTTACGCCTGCCGCAATAAAAAGGCTGATACCGGAGCCGAATCCCCATTTGCTCACTACCTCATCTAAAAACAGTATCAATATTCCGCCTAAAATAAGCTGGAACACAAGCATCAGCTGCAACTGCAAGTAAAATCCGGTGCCTGCAAAATTCTCCGGCGGGGCCAATCCCCCCAAAAAAACATAGATAGCTCCTTCAAATATTATGAAAAAGAAAGCCATCATTTTTTGGGTGCCCTGGAATGATTTTTTGCCTTCCGGATTTGTAAGGTCAAATTTCCATATTCCCGAGCCGTTGAGCAGCTGCAATACTATAGAGGCAGTTACTATGGGTCCTATTCCCAGCGAGATTATTGATCCGAATTCAGCGCCAAGCAGGATAGACAAAGTCTCAAAATTCTGCAATGCGTTGACTCCCAAGCCAAACAAGGGCATTAAGCCCAATATGAAAAAGATAGCAAGCACTATCCCTGTCCACTTAAGTTTTTCCCTGAAAGAAAGGGTCTTTTGAGTAGGCCCCTCAACTTCCGGAAGATTTGAGATTATGGTGTGCCAAAGAGACATTTTTTTTTGTAAATTTTAATTATGTATTAATTTTGTTTGTCGGAAATTTCTATTATTTATTGGATATTGTAAAAATTTCCGAGCATGCTCAAAAATCGTAACAATTTATATGAATGATTGCGATTTTTGACATATTGCCTTCAAAATGCTTAATGTTTTTGCTCTGCTTGCGCTGGACAATGGGCGCGCGGACATTAACTAACAATTCAATAACGAATTTAAACAATAATAATTAATTTAAAAATGATTGAATTATTTCTTTTGCTCTTCTTTTGATTTTATTTCGACAAGCCCTGTAACTTCGCCGCCGGCTTCTTTTACTTTTTCAACCGCGGATTTTGAAGCGTAAGGTGTCTTGATTTTGAATTTAGACGTAACTTTACCGTCGCCAAGCAATTTGTTGTATCCCAATTTTTCGAGCTCTACGGAATAAACTCCGTTTTCCTTCTTTGCAAGATTTGCTGAAATAAACTTGTTGATGTGCTCTTCTATATATCTTGCATTGACTGGATTGATCTTTATTTTTGGAGTCTTGCTTACAAAGCCGTGCTTCCCGAAATAATCCTTGTCTTTCCAGATGCTCGGCTTTTTAGAGTCGGCTCTTTTGCCGGTGCCGGCCATTCCGGCTCCTCCCTGATGGCCTTTTCCCCTGTGCTTTTTCTTTGCACCCCAGCCATGGGTCTTGTGGCCGCGCTGCCTTACATTTTTCTTTCTTTTGTTGACTGTCATTATAGCATCCTCTTTATCAATTCATTTATTGCGGCGCCCCTGTATCCCAGCGCTCCCCCTTCCTTAAATGAGCGCTTTATTCCCTTCCTGCCCATCCCTTTTCTTGGGGAATTAAGCCTGAAAAATTTCTTGTATTTTTTATTGTCATGCACAAAATAATCATCATATTTAATCTTGTTCTTGGAGTCTGCTTCCCTGCCTTTAAATTCCTCACCCCTTTTGTCCAAAAGCTGCCTGAATGTATCTTCATCAATCTCTCCCCAGGTAAGGTAGTCCTTTGCCATCCTGAGCATTCCAAGATAGACCGGATTATTCGGAAGTATTGCGCAGTAATTGTTTTTGTAGAGCCTCATCATTTTCATGGTGTCCTCTACAGTTATCTTTATTTTAGTTTTTCCCCTTATCCTCACTGCAGCTATCCTGGCTTGATTTTTGCTTTCCACATCACACCTAAATTTTTAAATTTCCTTCAACTATCCTTAGCCTTTCAGCTGTTTTTTCCTGCAGTTTAACCTGCAATAGCTTTTGGAGGGCCTCAAAGCACGCGAACAGCACATTCAGCTTGCTCCTTGTCTGCCCTTCTGTTCTTGACCAAACATCCTTTATCCCCGCCATCTTCAGTATTTTCTGGCATTCTTTTTCTATCTTCAGGCCGGTGCCCTTCGGAGCAGGTATCAAGGTAACTTCAACAGATCCTACTTTTCCTTTTACTTTGAAAGGCACAGTATGCGCTTCGCCGCAGTCGCATCCCCAGTCGCCGCAGCCTCTCCTTATTTTTATAACATTGAGCTTCGCCTGCCTTATCGCTTTTTCCCTTGCAGGGACTGTCTCCTTTGACTTGCCGTAGCCTATGCCTATGTATCCGTCTTCATTTCCTACAATTGCGAAAGTCGCGAATTTTGGCTTGTTGCCTTCCTGGGTTTTCTTTTGAGTCTGCTTGAATATCCTTTTTTGCCCGCCGCCGAATTTTCCTTTTGCCTGCCCTACCATCAGCAGATCAGTGGCCATGTTTGGCAGCAGTGTGTCAACAATCTCAGGCTCCAGTATCCTTATTCTCCTGTCAAGAGCATAATCTATGCTTGTTACCTCGCCGCTTTTCACTTTCATTCCAAGGGATGTCTTTGGAGTCCACAGCTCTTTCTCGAATACTCCTTTTCTCTTCACTTCTTCAACTATTACTTCCTCTATCTCTTTCACTTCGCCGAGCTCTGTAGCCAGCCCCTCTTTTGGAGTTTCAAGCTGAGGCTCCTCTTCTATAACAGCCGTTACAGATGTTATTTTTTCCTCTGCTTCTTCCGGCTTTTCCTTTGCTTTCGCTTCTTTTTCCTTAGCCATTTATCTTACCTTTTGTGTCAAAAATCGCTAGCTTACCTTGATATAAAACACTATGGGTTGCGCCCTGCGATTTTTGAGATTTCCGTGAAGTGCTTGACAAAATCCTCAGGCATAAGCCCTTTTTTGAGGTAGTCTGAAAATTGCGTTTCGTATTTTGCCCTGTCTGATTTCAGCGACAGCGCGTATTTTGCGATGTGTGTTCCGGATATCCTTTCTTTTGACGGCAAAATTTCCGTATTTGCCGGTATTTCCAATCCTGAATCCAAAGCTCCTGCAAGCGCTGCATAAAGCCTTGAGCCCTTTACCGAGTTGTTGAATCCTATATCCAAAACAGCCTTCTTGACTCCCTTTTCAGCAGATTTTTTTCCTGCAAGGAATCCTGTCAGGTATGCGCTTGGCAGGTTTCCGGTGCCTCCCTTCCATCCCATCTTAGCCAGCGAGCTTGAGCTTACTGTAACCAGGACCTTGTCGCCCTCTGGGCTGTATTTTACAATAGATGCGTGAATGTTCCTCAGGGACTTTCTTACAACGAACCTGTATCTGCCCGATACAAGAATCTTTAATCTTTTCTTGTAGTAAGTCCTGCCTTCCCTTTTTCTTCTAAAGGGCAATGAAAATGTTTTGCTGTTTATCATTTTTTAATATGTCGGAAATCATAATTATTTATTTTTATTGTTGTGATTTCCGAGCATGCTCAAAAATCACAACAATTTATTATTTATCTTGGCGATTTTTGACAAATCCCTTTTCTTCTATATACAGCTTCAGGTGCCTCAGGCTCCTGAAAAAGCCGCCTTTGCTTTTCATGTAAAGGTCATGATAATTGTCCGGCAGCAGCGAGTTGCTGTCTCTCAAGCTTTTTATGTAGGATCTCTGCAGCCTTATCTTATTGATCCATGCCCTTTTGGGAGGTGTTCTTGCTGTCTTCTTTCCTTTCCTTGAGCCGTGGCCTTTCTGCTTTCCAAGGCCTTTCTGGGCTTTTCTTTTTCTTGCCCAAAATCTTGATGTGTTTAGCAGCCTTTTTCTCGATATTATCCCTTTGCCGATAAGCCCCCTGATGTCTGCTTTAGTGATAGCCTCTTTTATCTCTTCGAGGCTGTCCGGGTCAAACCTAATCCTGTTTATTCCGCATTTCAGCACTTGCGCTGCCAGCCTTTTTTGAACATCAAGCATTTTACGTCCTCTTTGTCAGAACCCTGTCCTTTTCCTGCTTTTCCGCTTTCTTTTTCTGCTCATCTGTTGCATTTTCAGGCTCTTTTGCTTCTTCAGCTTTTTTGTGTTCAGATGCAGGCTCTTTTTTTATTTCCTTGTGCTCTTTTTTCTTTTTTGAATTCATGAAATCCTCGATTTTTTTGATTGATTCCTCGGTGTTGAGGTTCAGTACAATGATTTTCATTTCACTTGCTTTTTTTAAAATCTCAAGCCTTTTTCTTGAGCCTACGCTCCCGGCAATTATTACTCCTTCATTGGCTTTGCTTATTTTTCCCAGATCAGCCGGTGAAGATACTATAATCATCTTCAATCCTGTTGCGTGAAGCCCCTTGACTGCAGCAGGCGACTTGTACCCCGGCGACGGCATTTTTCTCCTGCCCTTGAACCTATGCCTGATTTTGGAGTGTATTCCTTTTGGCTTTCTCCATTTATAGTTAAGCTTCATTCTTTTTGGATTGTCCTGCCTGATAAACTCCGGCTTTTTTCCTTTAATCCTGCTTCTTAATTCCAATAGCGCGTTTAGCTGAGTCATTTTTGTTTATTTTAGCTCTTTTCCGTCTTTATTGATTATGTATATCCCGTCCTGGAAAACTCTCGAGTCAAAGCCAG
Source organism: Candidatus Woesearchaeota archaeon (assembly GCA_016185845.1). Taxonomy (GTDB): domain Archaea; phylum Nanobdellota; class Nanobdellia; order Woesearchaeales; family GW2011-AR4. The sequence continues at coordinate 12,943 of JACPMV010000054.1, forward strand.
GCCTTCTTGTAAGCTGCTCGATATCTGCCGCCACCTGCCCGGCAGTTTCCTTGCTTGTGCTTATGACATGAATGAGCTGGCCGTCAACTTTTACTGCCGCGCCTTCCTTGAGCTGCAAAACCCTCGGGACTTTTTCTCCCAGGAAATTTTTGATTGTAAGATTATTGTCTGCCACGGCCACGGTCATAGGGAAATGGCCGGCGCATATTTTCAGCGTGTAGTTATGCTGGTGAATGCTGCCCTTTATCATATTATTGACGTGGGCCTTCAGAGAGCCCAGCAGCTTCTTGTCTCTTTTTGTCGATTTTTCTGTCTCAAAAATTACCTTGCTGTTTTCCAGCATTATTTTAACATTATGCTGCCTGATTTTTCTTTTGGATTCTCCTTTCGGCCCTGTGATTGCCAAAGACTGGCCGGACAGGCTGGCTGTCACGCCGCTTGGCAGGCTTATTTCAGCATTTAGCTTTGTTTTTCCGGTTTTTTGTTTTTTCATATCAGTAGCAGTAAGCGAGCAGCTTTCCTCCCATATTCTTTGATTTTGCGTCGTAATGCGTCATTATCCCTTTTGGAGTTGAGACAATAAGTATCCCGAGGCCCTTTGCCGGCAGGTATCTCCTTTCAAATTTCTCAAACTCCTTGTTTTTGACGCTGTATCTCGGCTTTATAACGCCGCATTTGTTTATGCTGCCATTAAGCCTGAGATGGATGTAATTTCCCCTGCTGTCTTCCACTTCGTTAAATTCAGACAGGTATCCCTGCTCTTTCATGACTTTCAGCAGATGCCTTATGATTTTTGAAACTGGCTTTAGCGCGCACTCCTGCCTTCCGATTGCCTCGTTGTTCAAAATCAGGGACATTACATCCGCCAATGGGTCGTTCAGCATGTTTTTTCACCTAACTGTATTTTTTGAATCCTAATGAAGTTGCAATTTCCCTGAAGCAGTTCCTGCATAGCTCCAGCCCGTACTTGCCTATGTGGCCTCCGGGGTTGCCGCACCTGCGGCATTTTTTTGTGGACCTGCCGTATTTTCTCTGCTTTGGGGAATTGTGCTTGATATATTTCTGAAGTTTGGGGGGCTTTACTTTCAGCTGCTTGAATGCTTTCCTGTAATCGCTGTAAGTCATCTTATTCCTCCACCATGGTGCTAAAACTTTTTGACATGAATTCAATTGCCTCCTGCCTGGATATCCTGTGCCTTGCCGGTATCTTTCTCGGCATTATCTTTCTTCGCTTTATCCTGAAACCGGGCCTTTCCAAGGTTACGCAGACCTGAAGCCCCATTATTCCTATTTTTGGATCGTACTTGATGCCCGGAATCTCAATATATTCATGTATTCCAAATGCTATGTTCCCGTTATCATCAAACTGCCGTGGGTTTAACTTATTGTCAACAGATTCCAGCAGCCTTGGCAGCAGGCTTGCAGCTTTTCCTTTCCTCAAAGTAATCTTGCATCCTATCGGCAGACCCGGTCTCAGTCCCCATTCCTGCACCCTCTTGTTTGTGACTGTCTTTACAGGCGTGCCGTTTCCGATTGAATTTAGCAGGACTATCCCTTTTTCCAGCCTGGACTGGTCTTTGCCTGCGCCGATATTCAGCGTTATTTTTTCTATTTTTATTATTTTCATTGTTCCCATTTTACTCTAGTGTAACCAGCGGCTTTGCGTCGCCGACTACAAATGCGTATTTTTTTGATGTTTCTACCATATTTCCGCCGGAATCTTTGTAGATTAGCTTATCCTGAACTATATCTTCAATGGTGCCGGTTTCGCCTATATGCTTCCCCCCTATTAAGAATATGGTTGATTTTTTATCTAGCTTTAGGTGCTTGACTATTTTCTGCCCGGGCAATGATATAAGCAGAGTGTCCCCCACCTTATAGGTGCCGGTGCCTGCCAATATGTTTTTGCCGTCGTATAAGTTGAGCTGCAGCTTTCCCCTGACCATGCTCTTGCCTATAATTTTTGCAGGCTTCAGCGAAGACTCTTCTTTTTTTATCCTGACCAGGCTTATTTTGCCTTTTTTGCTTAAAGACACCCTGAAACATTCATTTATATTTGAAAACTGCAGCGTGTCAAAAATGCCTACAGGAAATCTTACATCTTTCCTTTGCCTGCAGTCTATTGCCACTTCGTTTGAGGCGAGCAGCTTCTTGGCTTCCCTTGTATTTTTAGTGATTGCCATGACTTCTTTCAGCAATATGTTCAGAGGTATGCTTACAGCCAGGCTGTGCGGCCCGGCATTCTGCTTTGTTATGAACATGCTGCCTCTTCTCTTTATGGGCCATGTTTTAGGCGCTGCCAGCCTTGCCATATGATTTTTTGCCATTTTATTTCTCCAAAAGCTTCTGCCTAAATTTATCATCCATGTTGAGTTCCGTTATCATCAGGTTTGATGGGTTTATAGGTATCATTTTTTTTGTGCCGTCTTTTTTTGTGTATTCTATGCCGCTTACAAAAACCCTGGTCCTTCCAAGCTCTACTCTTTCGACCTTACCTTCATGTTTTTTGAAATTGCCGTGTATAACTTTAACCTTGTCCCCTTTTTTCAGGGCAATACTCCTTTTTTTGTATTTATTCCTCAATTCTTTTGACAGGTGCGAGCCTGCCAGCTTCTGCTTTATGTGAAGAGGCGCATTGAACCTGTACTTTCTCTGCTTGCTCTGCTTCCTGCTCGATTTCCATGAAATTGAAAACTTTTTTTTCATTTTATACCACTATGCTTGCGATTTTTGCGATACCCGGCCATCTTTCACATGCCTCCTTGGCTATCGCTCCCTTGAAGATTGTGCCTTTTGGGTTTCCCTTATCATCTTTCAGGACAACGGCTGCATTGTCCTCGAATTTTATCCTTGTCCCGTCAGGCCTCCTGTATTCTTTTTTCTGCCTGACAATGACTGCAAAGACAACCTGCTTCCGCATGTCCGGCTTTCCCCTCTTGACAGCAGCCTGGACCAAATCGCCGACTCCGCAGCTTGCAATCCTGCCCTTGACTGTTTTTAATCCAACCACTGTGAAAATCTTGATTGCTTTTGCGCCAGAGTTGTCGCAGGTTTCAACTATGCTGTATACCGGCAGCGCCCTTGTGACTCTTGATTTTAACGGCTGCATTTTTATGCCTCTTTGTCCTGCTCCTTTGCAGGCTCTTTTTCTTTCTCAGCTACCTTTGCAGCTTCCCGTGCTTCCATCTTTTCCCTGAATCCTTTTTCATGCCCAAATTTCTGGATTATGACGAAGTTTTTTGTCTTGCTCAGGGGCCTGCATTCGACGACTTTGACTATGTCGCCTTCTTTTACGCTGAGGCATTCCGGGCTGTGGACTTTGAGCTTTGTCCTTCTTTTTTCATATCTTTCATATTTTGTAATGAAGTGCAGCCTTTGAAATTCTATTACTGCTGTTTTTCTCATTTTTGTAGAGATTACCGTGCCTGTAAGCTGCCTTCCCCTCAAATTCAGCCTGCCGTGGAATGGGCAGTTTGAGTCGCTGCATTTTTGCTGCGGCGCCTCGTTTGCATACCCCGGATTTCTTGTTGCGCTTTTCATTTTATTTTTATTATACTGCTTGATTGTGCTTTGATTTGATTATATTATTATCTTACCTCTATTGTGCCGGGTGCAAATCCATGATCTATCAGTATTTTTTTGGCTTTTTGCTTGTGCTCGCCCTGAAGCTCTATCTTGCCTTCTTTCAGTGTGCCGCCGCAGGCCAGCGCCGACTTCAGCCGCCTTGTGAGATCCTTAAGGTCAATCTCTTTTGAATCTATACCCTCTATAATAGTATAATTCTTGTTGAATTTTTTCCGCTCTATATATACCATTATTTTTTGGCTTTCCTTGGCTATGGTCTCACAAACACACAGCTCCTTCACCAAGCCGCAAATCTGGCAAATTTTATCCATTCCTTTTTTCTACCTCTTTGCCTTTTATGCTGTTATTTTCTGCGGATTTTTGCTTGTTGTTTTTTATTGTAAGTATCCTGGCAATAGTCCTTTTCATCTCCCCGATTTTGCCGGGGCTTTTTGGAAGCGTGCCTATCGCTATCTGGGAGTTGATCTTCATCAGCTCTTTCTTCAGCTCGGCTGACTTACTTTCAAGATCCAGCTCATTCATTATTTTCAGTTCCTTGAATTTCATCTTTCTTTTTCCTCTGGGAGATATTTTCCGTTTCCTTCTCCACAGAAATCTTTGATTTCCGCAGACTTCTCCGTTTTGGCTTGGCTTTTTTTGGCCCGCCTGCACCCTCAGGAGATATTTCTTTTTGATCTTGGCCTGACTTGTTGTTTTTTGAAGATTCCGCTTCTCCTGGCTTTATTTCCTCTATGATTGTTTCTTTCCTGTCAATAATCTCAATATCATCAGGCAGCTTAATGTCCGGGGGCATTATGCTTACTTTAATCCCGATTACCCCTGTCTTCAAATGCGCCTGGGCGTTTGTCTTCCTGACGCTGTTAGCTATGTCGCCGCATTTCTTCAGATATCCCTGATAAAATCTCCATGACTTTGCCCTGGCGCTTGGCACCTTGCCGCTTACCACTATTTCAATTCCTAAAGCCCCAGCTCTCATAACTTCAGTCATTATCTTATGGCCTATTGCCTTGAACTTTTGCGAGCCGAATTTTTCAAGCGCATCAACTATTTTTTCCGTGATTATGTTTGAGTCAAGGCTTGGATTTTCCACTTCGCTTATCTCTACCTGCGGATTTTCCAGCCCAAATCTTTTCTTCAGCGTTTTGGTAAGCTGCTTTATGTTCTGCCCTTTCCTGCCGACAATCAGCCCGGGCCTTGAAGTAAAGATTATTATTTTTTCTCCAAGGGGGGTCTTGACCATCTTTGTGTGGCTGTGCCCGACATTTTTGAGCGTCTGTGTTATGTATTCCTCTATCTGGAATTCCTTGATTTTCTGCGCCACGAATTTTCTTTCTATCATTTGCCCTGCTTTTGCTTCTTTGCCTGATCGTCTGTTTTTTTCTCTTCAACAAATATCTCTACGTTTGTCCTTTTCATCTTTCTTCTGGTTTTCCTCCCGTAGTGCCATGCCTTGCCGGCATTGTGGGCGCTTATATGGGATATAATCAAATTTGAAGTGTTAAGCCCCTTGAACTGGGCATTTGCCTCGACAGTCTCTATCAATTGTATAAAATGTTTTGATGCCTTTTCCGGGTACCTTCCGGGCCCCACTTTCCTTTTGTGCGCCAGGTCAAAATCGTAGCGCCTGAACGGCACTGCCCTTTTTTTGTCTATGACATCCTGAAGCATTTTTTTTGCAAGGCCTACTTTCTTGTTTTTTATAAACCTGCATATCTCCACGCTGAATTTAAGGGATATCGGCAATGCCATTCCCGCTGCCCTTGCCATATGCTCCTTTTCATAATTCCTAAAAGTGTATCCTTTCATGTTTATTTCACCGATAGGCTTGCGCTTGATCTTGTAGCCCCTATGCCCGGAGCGCTGTGCTGCACTTTCTTTCTTGTTGAAACGAACTCTCCAAGGCGGTGCCCTATCATGTCGGGCTCTATTAAAACCTGCACAAACTCCCTTCCGCTGTAAATTTTGATCATTATTCCGGTCATTTCAGGTACAATTATGGCATCCCTGCAGTGGGTCTTGATGATTTTTTTTCCTGATTTTAGTTTTTTGAGCAGGATTTTTTGCTGGTCTGTGAATCCCCGCTTTAATGACCTTCTCTCCCTGGAAGTCAGCAGCTGCGACAGCTCGCTCATGCTCATTTTTTTGAGCTCTTCAGTTGTTTTTCCCTTGTATGTAAATTCCTTCTTTGCCATTTCTACCTCTTGCGCCTGCCTGTCCTTTTTGGAGCTATCTTGCCGACCTTTCTTCCAGGAGGCGAGTTTCTCGCTGATTGTGTGGGTATTCCCTTAGCATGCGAACTCCTGCCGCCGAACGGATGGCTGACTGAGTTCATTGAAGTTCCGCTTACATGGGGCCACATCTTGTTCTTTGCTGTCATTGCAAACCATCTTGTGCCTGCCTTGAGGAATGGCTTTTCTGTCCTTCCGGAACCAGCCAGTACTCCGACAGCTGCCATGCACTCAGGCATGAATGTCCTTCTCTTGCTGGATGGCAGCTCCACTACTATCCCGTCGTCTGCTTTTGTGATTATTCTTGCGAATACCCCTGATGTCCTCACAAATTTCCCGCCGTCGCCGGGGTTTGATTCTATGTTATAGATTGATGTTCCTTCAGGGATGCTTTTCAGCGGCAAAATGTTTCCTGATTTTAGCTCGGAATTTTCGCCAATCTCAATCTGATCCCCTGCCCTTATTCCTTCAGGCGCCTGAAGCAGGCCAGATTCCCCGCTGCTGTACTTCAGCTCCATCAATGGCGCGCTGTGGCCGCTGCTGTGAACAATGTCCAAGACTTGGGCTGTTATCTGCTTGCCTGATTCATATCTGCCGAAGCCTGCCTTTCCCCTGTACTTGAAGCTTGGCGCCCTATACCTTGGGCTTCCTTTTCCCCTCTTCTGCTGTATTAAGCTTTTTCCCATAGTTTATCACTCTTTACATCAAACCCATTTGGGTTGCAATATCTATTGCGGGATTTTTTGCTGAAAATTTGATATAAGCCCTCTTCTCGCCGTCCTGGCTGACAAAAGTGTTTACGCTTGTGACTTCTACTTTGAACATCTGCTCTATTGCCTTCTTGATTTCTTTTTTTGCTGCTTTTTTATTCACAACAAATATGAGCTTGTTCTCTGATTCCATCAGCCTTATTGATTTTTCGGTCGACAGCGGATATTTTATAATATCGTATTGGTCCATTTTATTTGAACATTCCCTCTTTTTCCAATGCGCTGATTGCTGCGCTTGTCCATAAAGTCAGCCTTCCAGGCCTGCCTCCCGGCGCGAGCAACTCGGCGTTTAGGTTTTTAACTTCAATTATATCTATCCCAGGTATGTTTGCGACTGCTTTCCCGAGCCCGCTGTTTTTTGAAACCACTATCAGCGGACCTTTGCTTGATTTATATTTTCTGCCGCGGGACTTCCCTTTTCCTGCCCGTATATGCTTATTGTCAATTCTCTGCAGCTCTTCATTCAACCCCATCTTCTCAAATGACTGCAGTACTTTTTTTGTTTTGTCAAGTGATTCAAATTTTTCATCAAGCACAAACGGGTAGCTGTCCGGCGCAAGGTGGCCCCTTTCTGCAACAGCTTCCTTCAGCATGGTTGCCGATATTGCGCTCCTTATTGCCTTTAAGTTTTCTTTGCTGTTTATCTTTTTCCACCATATTTTCTGCGGCTTTGGCGGGTGAGCCCTTCTGCCGCCGACCATTCCAGGAGCAAATGCGCCTACCCAGTTCATTCTTGTTCCCCTTCTTGTCATGATTTTTCTCGGAACTCTTGAAATCCCTATTCCATAAGATCCCCTGTAATTTTTTCTTCTTCTTGAAAGCTTGGCAGATGCCCTTTTGCCTGCTGTTTTTGCCGCAGCATACGGCTGCCTCTTGTGGCTTTGGATTGTTAATACTGCCCGGTGTATGATGTCGGGCCTGATTTCTTCTTGAAATTGGTTTGGCAAAACCAATTCCCCAGCCTTATTGCCCGACATATCTAAAATTGCGACTTTCATTTTATCTTCCCTGCTTTGATTCCAGGCTGGTGTATGTTATTTGAGGCGCTTCTAAAATTCCTTTTTTTGGCCTGGTTGGCTCTGTTAATTTTATCAACCTTTTTGACGTGCCACCCAATGATCCTTTAATCAGAAGGTATGTGTTTTTAACAGCGCCGTAATTCAATGATCCGCCTTTAACGTTTATTTCTTCGGGCTTGCTGCCAATTTTTATAATCTGCTTGTTGTATTCTGTCCTTAAGTGATATCCCATTTTGCCGGCGTGGGCTGTTCTCCACATTATATGCCCCTGGGCGCGCCATGCACCCAATGAGCCCGGGTTTCTTCTGCTTTTTTCTGACTTGTGGTGCCTTAAAGTAACTCCAAATCTCCTTACCGGCCCCTGAAATCCCTTGCCGGTTGTGATGGAGTGAGCATCAAACTTCTGCCCTTCCTTGAATACTTCGCTTACGCTTATCTCCTTTCCGAGCTTTTCTTTTGCATACGCAAGCTGCTGCTCTTTTGCCCCACCCAATGCAATTTCAAATGTGTCCGGTATTTTCTTGCCGATTGCAGTAAGCTTTGGCTGGGTGCAGCATAAAATTCTTATAAAATCAAAATCAGATGGTTCTTTGCCTCTGCTTTTTTTCGGCGGTGTAATTTTTTTTTCCAGTTCCTTGTCCGGGCTGTCGGAAGTTATTTGAGAAATGAGCTTTGATCCGTTCATTATTTTTTTGTAAAACATTATAGAATAAATTTTTATTGGGGGGCATTCAACAACAGTTACCGGACAAAAAATATCCGTGCCTTTTGTCAGCGAATTCTGGCGGTTGTCCGTTACCAGCAGATGTGTCATGCCTACCTTATATCCTGCAAACCCAAGCGGCTTTATGTTTTTGCTTGGTTGCCATTTCCTTATGCGGACGCGGCTATCCCTGGCCCTGACTCTAGGCCAAAACTGCATACTTCCTGCTCTCGGGCTTCTTGTTCTTGGCATTTTTTATTTTATTTTTGTTGTTTAGCAAACGAACAGCGATTGCTGTCTCTGTATTTGTTTAGCATGTAAAAAAACCTTTTTATGACGCCTTTTATAGAAAACAGTTTGGAACTGTACTGAAAAGGCAGTCTTTTCAGGCTTTGAACACTTATTATTATATAAACCTAATTTTTCAGGGATGATTGTATATTTATAAAGGTTGTGGTAAAAATTTGGCGTGTTTGGGTAAAATTTCCATTGTGATTGGGCGTCTGTTGTGCATAAATTGATTGTTTGTTTTTTTTGTGTTTCGTTTTTTTATTTTAATAAAAATGATTATTATGTTTTTGGAGTGGTGTTGTGTTTTTATGGTTCGTTTGTTTTTTTGATATTAAATGTGTGGATGCGTCCTTGGTTTCCTTTGGAGGTTTTTTGTTTTTTTGTGGTTGTTTTTTATTATATATAATATATTTACTATATAGAAAATATATATATAATATACTAACAACAACATAACTACAAAGTTCCATAGGAAATGGTGGGGTGGGTTAAATAAAGAAAATATTTAAATACCTCCACTTCATCTGGAAAAATCATGGAAAAGGGGTTGGGTGTGTTTTTTGAGGCGTTTCTGAATAAAGAGAGTGTATTTTTTGATAAAAAAGCTCTGCAGTCTTCTTATATCCCTGAAACAATACTCCATAGGGAAGACCAGGTAAAACAGATTGCTAATATTCTTGCCCCAGCTTTGCGCGGCGACAAGCCATCAAATCTTTTTGTTTATGGAAAAACCGGCGCCGGAAAAACGCTAGCTATAAGATACACAACACAAAAATTGACAGAAATTGCTGAAAGGGAATCAATACCCCTAAAAACAATATATGTAAATTGCAAGCTAAAGCGAAGCGCAGACACAGAATACAGGCTCATCGCGCAGCTTGCCAGAGAGCTTGGAAAATCAATACCGCCGACGGGGCTTCCGACAGAGGAAGTTTATAAATCATTCTTCAAGGCTCTGAACAGGCAAAACCAAAATTATATCCTGATTCTTGACGAGATTGACCAGCTCGTTGACAAGACCGGAGACAACGCGCTTTATAATTTAACAAGGATAAACGAGGAGCAGACAGAATCGCAGATCAGCATCATAGGGATATCCAACAATTTGATGTTTGTTGACGGATTGGATCCGAGAGTCAGGTCCTCTTTATCAGAAGAAGAAATATTATTTCCGCCTTACAACGCGCTGCAATTACAGGCAATACTCAAGCAAAGGGCAGAAACGTCTTTCAAAAAAGACGCGATTGAGCAGGGAGTTATTGAAAAATGCGCAGCATACGCAGCCAGGGACCATGGAGATGCAAGGAGGGCTTTGGAACTATTGCGAGTTGCTGGCGAGATTGCCGACAGGAAAAACTCAGATAAAATCACAATAGAGCACATAGACCTTGCGGAGCAGAAAATTGACAGGGACAGGATAATAGACATAACATCGACGCAGCCAAAACAATACCAACTGGTGCTTTACTCAATTATTTCCTCGCAGACGCAAAAAAACACCAACATCTTCACAGGAGAGGTGTATGAACTATACAAGTCTTTATGCAGCAAAACAAACATAAATATACTCACTCAAAGAAGGGTGTCGGATATTATTTCTGAATTTGATATGCTCGGCATGGTTAACGCAAAAGTAATCTCAAAAGGGAGATATGGCAGGACAAGAAACATCTCAATAGAAATTCCGGAAAATCTGCTTCCAAGGATAAAAAGCATGCTGGAAGACAGCATAAGGGTGTAGCAATTGGAGCAGGAAATTATCAGCAAAAAGCGCGAGATTATAGAGCTCTGCCTCAAGAACGGGATACTCATCAGCTCAGATTCGCTAAAAAAAATAGAAGATGGGCGGCAAATATCTGGAATTTTTGAAATCCTCAAGGCAAAAAACCAGGGAGCTGCCGCGGACATTGACTCTGAAATAGAAAAATATATTGAGAACCTGGCCAGAGGAAACGAAGCAAAACCAACGGAAAATATACAAACTGAAGTTCACGCAAAAGAAAAAATCAGGATAATATATTCTAATAAAGACGAGCCGAAAAAGAGGGAGCCGCAGGATTTTGTAGACTATTTTAATGCAAGGTACAGGGCAATAGAGAAAATACTGAAGCCAAGGCAGGAGCTCAGGAACCTGGTTTCAATAAACAAGCTCCTGAACAAAAAACAGAAAGAGGAGATATCAATAATAGGGATTGTCAACAGCAAGCAGGCCACAAAAAACGGCAACATCATGCTCGTTCTCGAAGATTTGACAGGAATCAAAAAAGTGATAGTAAACAAAAACAAGCCTGCGCTTTTCAGGGAAGCAAATGATATCGTGCTTGATGAAGTCATCGGGGTTGTCGGGGTGAATGTGGAATCTGTGATATTTGCAAACAACATACTATGGCCTGACGTGCCGACAAACAGGGAGCTCAAGAAATCAGACGAGGAAAAATATGCAATATTCCTGTCAGATATGCATGTAGGCTCGTCAAAATTCCTGCCTGAGGATTTTGACAAGTTTTTGAAATGGATAAATGGGGAGATGGGAAACGAGCAGCAGAGAGCAATATCCAAAAATGTAGAATATATATTTATTGCGGGAGATTTGGTTGACGGATGCGGCATTTATCCCGAGCAGGACAAGGAACTGATAACCAAAGATGTTTACCAGCAGTACAGGGAATGTGCCAAGCTGCTTGAGCAGATACCCAAGCACATACCATTGATAATCTGCCCTGGAAACCACGACGCTCTGAGGATTTCAGAGCCGCAGCCCCAATTATCCAAAGATTATGCAAAGCCGCTGCACGACATGAATAATGTAGTGATGGTGTCCAACCCGTCAATTGTCAACATAGGATCAACGGCAAATTTTTCAGGATTTGATGTCATGATGTATCACGGATATTCTTTTGATTATTATGTGGCTCATGTTGACTCATTAAGAAACCATGGCGGCTACGACAGGGTGGATTTAATCATGAAATTCCTGATGAAAAGGAGGCACCTGGCGCCGACGCATTCTTCAACGTTATACGTGCCGGACAACAAAAAAGACCCTTTGGTCATAGAAAGAATTCCTGATTTTTTCCTCAGCGGCCACATACACAAGTCTTCAACGGCAAATTACAGGAACACGACTTTGATCTGCGGCAGCTGCTGGCAGGCCAAGACATCATTCCAGGAAAAAGTGGGGCATAACCCGGAGCCGAGCAGAGTGCCGATAGTCAACCTGAAAACAAGGGACGTAAAAATACTGAAATTCGGGCAGTAAAAATGGCAGAAGAAAACCATTCAAAAATTTTGGCGGCGGAAATTGATAACGCATATGCGATTGCGAATTCCGCGAGATCAAAAGGCTACGACCCGGAAGACACGGTCGGAATGCCTCTTGCCAAAAACATGGCTGAAAGGGTCGAAAGCCTAGTCAGCGTGGCGATGCCTCAAATCATAAACAAAGGAATCCCAAAAAGAATAAATGAGCTTGAAGACAAATACGGCAAGCTGGACTGGAGGGTTGCCTTGACCATCTCTTTGGAAGCTGCCGAGGAAAAATTCTGCGCTTTCAGCACAAAAAAAGAGGCATTCGAGACAGGAATAAGGATTGGACTTGCATATCTGACGCTTGGCGTTGTGGCTTCCCCCCTTGAAGGATTTGTTGAATTAAAAATCAAAAAAAGAAATGACGGAAAAGAATATTTTGCGCTGATGTTTGCCGGGCCCATAAGAAGCGCAGGGGGAACAGCCGGGGCAGTAAGCGTTGTCCTGGCAGATTATATCAGGAAAAAGACGGGATATGACGTTTACGATCCTTCAGAAAAAGAAATCAGGAGGATGGTGACTGAGCTTTATGATTATCATGAAAGAGTGACCAATCTGCAGTATCTCCCAAGCGAAAAGGAGATAAGATTTTTAGTAAGCAACCTTCCTGTCGAAATTGACGGAGACCCTTCTGAAGATATTGAAGTGTCAAATTACAAAGATATTCCCAGGATAGAGACAAATCGTATAAGAAGCGGGCCGTGCCTTGTCATGGGAGAGTGCGTTGCGCAGAAAGCGGCAAAGCTGTGGTCCCAGCTTAGGAAATGGAAATCTGACTTTGACCTTGAGCAATGGAGCTTCCTCCAGGATTTTGTCAGCCTGCAGAGGGAAATAAAATCAAAAGAAAAATTCTCGGCGCAAAAAATAACTCCAATTTTTACTTACATACAAGATCTTGTCGCAGGCAGGCCTGTTTTGGGGCATCCGTCAGTAGTGGGGGGGTTTAGATTAAGATACGGGAGATGCAGGACTTCTGGATATTCTGCAACTGCGATACATCCTGCAACAATGCACATACTGAACAAGTATCTTGCCATAGGGACTCAGTTAAAAGTTGAAAGGCCGGGAAAGGCAACAGCAATCACATCATGCGATTATATAGAAGGGCCCATTGTAAAATTAAATAATAATAATGTGATGATGATAGACAGCGAGCAAAAGGCAAAGCAATATACAAATTCCATAAAGGAAATATTATTTTTGGGCGACATCCTTGTCAGCTACGGGGACTTTTACAACAGGGCGCACACTTTGGCGCCTGCAGGATACTGCGAGGAATGGTGGGCGCTTGAGGCAGAGAAATCGATAATAGGGATGTTCGGGGCTTTGGACTATCACAAGCTCTCGCAACTGGCAGGCATAGACGCGGCTTATCTGGAGAATATTATTAAAAATTATTTTTTTGAAAAGCCCGATGCAAAAACAGCCGTTGCCTTAAGCAGGACACTGAACCTACCATTGCATCCTTGCTACACTTATCATTGGAAAACAATACAGAAAGAAGAGTGTATTGCAATGCTCAGATGGCTTTCTGCTGCAAAAATAGAATCTGAAAGGGGCATAGCAACAAAAATAATACTGGAGAAGAATGAAGTCGGAAAAAGGGTCCTGGAGCTTATAGGGATGCCTCATCTGTTTGTAAGCAATGAATTCACCATAATAGAGAAAGAAGAGGCAGAGATATTATCTGCAGTTTTTAACCTGAACGAAGCGGATTTCAGCAAAAAATACATTGAATCGCCGGCTGAAGATGTTTTGGATATGATCAACTCTTTTTCCGGTGTGAAATTAAGGGACAAGTCAGGGACTTTCATAGGCGCAAGGATGGGCAGGCCTGAAAAAGCAAAAGTCAGGAAGATGGACGGCGACCCCCACACATTATTTCCTGTGGGAAAAGAAGGCGGCAAAACAAGGGCATTCCAAAGCGCATTGGAAGCAGGATTTGTAGTCGCGGAATTCCCGACTTACGTATGCAAGGCCTGCAGCAAGGAAACAATATTTGCAAAATGCGAGCAATGCGACTCAAAAACAACGAAGACAAGCTACTGTGAGCTTTGCGGAACAGTTGAAGGTGATAAGTGCAGGCACGGCAAAAATCCGCAGTTCAGGAAGCAAAGGATAGATATAAATCATTATTTCAGCAAGATCATTAAAAAAATAAACATGAAGCAGTACCCGGACCTGATAAAAGGGGTAAGGGGAACCTCAAACAAGAACCATATACCTGAGCATTTTGCCAAGGGGATATTAAGGGCAAAGTACAGCATACCTGTGAACAAGGACGGCACTACAAGGTATGACATGACCCAGCTGCCAATAACTCATTTCACTCCAAAAGAGATAGGGACTTCTGCTGAAGAACTGATAAGTTTTGGATATGAAAAAGACATCCATGGAAATGACTTAACAGATGATTCTCAAGTTGTTGAGCTGAATCCCCAGGACATAATACTGCCGAAATGCGAAGACGCTCCGGAACTTGGGGCTGACAAGATATTATACAACGTTGCCCAGTTTATAGACGAGCTTTTGGTTTTATTGTATGGCGAGGAAAAATTTTATAATCTAAAATCTGAAAAGGACTTGACAGGGCAGCTTGTCCTTGCTCTTGCTCCGCACACATCGGCAGCGATTGTCGGCAGGATAATAGGATTTTCCAAAACCCAGGGATTTTTTGCGCATCCATTATTTCATGCGGCTACCAGAAGAGACTGCTTAGGCTATAATAATTATGTTTCTGTTAATGATAACGGGAGCTGGAAGGTCGAAAAGATAGGCAAGGTAATAGAAGAAATAAATCCCTCAGAGAAAGTAGATAATTTCGGAACCCTGGGCAAAAAAACACAAAACACTTACACATGGAGCAATCCGGGCCAATGCCAGGTGGTAGAAGCAACCAAACATCAGCCCAGAGAAATCTTAAAGCTGCATTTGGAAGACGGCAGGCGAATAGAGCTGACAGAAAACCACAAAGTCTATCTAAAAGGCAAAAAAGAAAAAAGGGCTTATGAGCTTAAAAAAGGAGACCAGCCGATGGTTTGCTATAACAGAAATATGGAGGAAAAAGACATTGAAGAAATATTTTTACCGGAAATTTTTTCCGGCAGGGAAGATGTAATGGTCAGAGGTATAAGGGATTTTCTTTGTAAATTTGAAAATATAAGCAAACACGAAAACTACTGCTTTAGGGACAGCTTTCCTGTTAAATTTGTTGAAGAAATTTTAATAAAAAACAACAAAACATTAAACGATTTGCCTACTGAAGCTAGAATATCCATAAAAAGAGACAGCGTTCTGCTGCCTGTCAGGATAAAACTCGATAAGGAACTATTTGAAGTTATAGGGCTGTACATTGCTGAAGGGTACGTAAGAAAGAATACTTCCAAAAAAGGATTTTATCAGATATCAGTTGCCGGCAACACTGAAATAAAGAATTTTGTCAAAAAAGTATTTTACTCCCACTTTAATTTAAAGGCATCTTACGAAAATCCGGACCAGGTAGTTTTTTCTTCCAGAATAGTTTACGAATTATTTAAAGATTATCTGATGATTGGAGGACGTGCGCACGAGAAACGGATACCCTCAAAATTTTTAAACTTGAAAAAAGAAAAGATGGCGGCATTATTGAGGGGATATTTTGAAGGAGACGGAAGCGTCAGCATCACAGACACCAGAGTTACATGCGACACAGTCAGCGAAGGATTAAAGCACGATTTAAGCTTTGTCTTGTCACGCTTCGGCATATTCACAAAGTTTTATGAATATGAGAAAGAGCCAGGGCAAATAGTCAGGGATTTTTATATCAGAAAAAACAGGAAGGTTCCAAAATTCAGGATAACCAAGATAATCATATTGTCTAATTTTGTCAAGAAATTCAGGCAAATAGGATTTTTATCAGACAGGAAAAACGGCATTTTAGATAAGCTCTGCCAAAAAAACCCGCGCGGGACTTACATAGATATTGATGAGCAATATGCGTATCCCAAAATTACAAAAATAGAAAAAATCGGAGAAGACTTAAGCTATTGCTTTAACGTTTCTTCGCAGCATAACTTTTTTGCCAACGACATACTAGTCCACAATTGCGACGGCGATGAAGCGTCAGTTACGCTTCTTATGGATGCCCTGCTCAATTTTTCTCGGCAATTTTTGCCCGACACAAGAGGGGCAACGCAGGATGCGCCATTGGTTTTGACAACACTGCTGAATCCAAATGAAGTTGATGACATGGCATTTGACCTTGATGTTGCGCAAAGGTATACTCTGGAGTTTTACGAAGCAGCCTTAAAATATGAGATGCCGTCTAACGTCAAGATCGAAAAATTAGGAGACATGCTCAAGACAGGCAAAATAAAAATCGGATACACCCATCCTGTAAGCAACATAAACAACGGAGTCAAATGCTCTGCGTACAAGACAATACCCTCCATGGAGGACAAATTAAAGGGGCAGATGGACCTTGCAGACAGGATACGGGCTGTTGATGCGGAAGACGTTGCAAGGCTTGTCATTGAGAAGCACCTGCTTAGGGATATAAAAGGGAATCTAAGAAGATTCTCGACCCAGGAATTCAGGTGCAGCAAGTGCACTGAAAAATACAGAAGGCCGCCATTGGCTGGCAAGTGCCTCGCGTGCGGAAGCCGGCTGATATTCACAGTTTCAGAAGGCTCTATTGTAAAATACATGGAGCCTGCAATCTCTTTATCTGAAAAATATAATTTAAAGCCTTACCTGAAGCAGGTTCTGCAATTAACCAAGGACAGGGTTGAAGGCGTCTTCGGCAGAGACAAAGACAGGCAGGAAGGGCTGGGAAGATGGTTTGGGTAGATGTTTAGTCAATGTTACACTATTTTTCCATACGTAGTGTGAAAAAATATGAGCAAAATGAATAGGAAATTATACATCACCATATTGTTATTATTATTTTTATTTATTCAAGTAGCATACGCTGCACCCGCCTCTTTTATAGATATAAAGGTCGACAAAAACCTTGATAAATTTTTTATTAGAGCAATTACTTTTGGCCCTGAATCACAGGATGATACTTGTGGTACTAAAGATAATCAAAGATTTAATTGTTCATTATTTTTGTATTATAAATCTCCAGTTTGGGCAGATATAGAAAATACAGATATATTTCTTAATACTCAAAGATTTTATGTCCTGACACATCCAGATACAAAAGCTGAATATATCAAGGATTGTAGTAAATTAGCTGGAGCTTTTGAGGTAAGTACTCCAATTACAATATCAAGAGAAAAAGATAAATTAAAAATGCAACCGGGAAAGCCAGATGAGTTAATTCTTTCATTCTCTTTGTACGATAATTATTCTTATCCTTGCATATACATACAATATCCATATTTAAATCCCTACCTGATTAAAAAATATCAAAAATTTTACCCTTATGATTATTATAGATTAGATTTGGCTTTTTACATACCTAAAGTATCCCTAGTAAATTTTGAAGTAAATCTACCAGACGAGTTTAAATTATCAATCATAAACACCACCCCAATAACAAAAACTTTTACTCAACCTAAC
Organism: Candidatus Woesearchaeota archaeon; assembly: GCA_016185845.1. Classification (GTDB taxonomy): domain Archaea; phylum Nanobdellota; class Nanobdellia; order Woesearchaeales; family GW2011-AR4. The sequence goes on from JACPMV010000054.1 coordinate 30,389, forward strand.
TCAAATACTATTTTTTTTGAATTTAAAGATTTGGATAAAATCAATAACAACCCTTTTGGTGCGACTATAACATTTGAAAGATATCCAACATTTAATTATAGGATATTCCCGTTCTTTATGTTAATATTACTTCCATTAGCCACAATTTTATATTTTGGATTTTCACCCAATATAAATTCTGATGGTAGGAAAATGATAGCCACAAATGCATTTTATCTATCCCTTTTTCCATTATTTATTACATTTTTAGGATATTTTCAACAAATACCTAGTATTTATTCAATTGCACATGCCAGCTTCATGTTTAGTATTTTTTTATTAGTACTTTCATTAATAAAAGATTTTACAAAGTACGAGTTTAAAAGAGGTTGGTATAGATTTGGATTTATTGTACTAGCTCTTATGGTATCAATAATCCCTTTATTTTTTTAAGTTTTCTCACACTTATATTTTTGCTCAAAAAATTATTAAGTTCAATAACTATTGATTTTTTTGTATCAGTTAATATAATAATCTAACTACCTATATCTTCGCCTTGACAAAATTCTTCGCACCGCATGCAGTGCATTTCAGGTAATTAAGCTCGCCTTCCCTTACTATCTGGGTGTCGGGCTTGCCGCACTCTAAACAAAGAACAAACTCGTTTGCGTACTGCCTTATTTTCTCATTTATTCTTGAGGCAGGCACTTTAGTTCCCAAAATCAAAGCGCCTGATTTCTTTATCTCTCCCGGTGTAGCCAATTCTTTCAGGACATACTTCAGAAGATGCTCGACATCCCTCCGCAAGGAAGAGGCTATCTGGAGAAAATTGGAGACAATAGTCCGGTTTCCCTGCATGTGGCCGAGGACTTTCGGGATCTCGAACCTTTCCTTTATGAAGACGACTTCGGGAAGGCTTTTTCGGGCTTCCTCAAGCATTTTTTTGTAATCATCCATAATCATTCAGAAAGCACGATTGTTTATAAATTTAATCAAAAACTATATAAATAAAACACCCAAGTTAAAACTTATGGTAGTTGAAGCATTGTTGCTGCCCCTGAAGGCGGAAAAAAAGCCGTGGCAGATGTTCTTCATAGGGTTTCTGTACACTTCAATCGGAATATTCCTCTCATTATGGATATTCAGGGACCAGGCTTCTTTGATCATGGTGTTCATGATAACAATGGCAGCCCTTCCTGTATTCTACAACACAATGAGGCTTGAGGAAAGCAAGGATATGATCATAGACAAAGAATCGGCTCTGCTCAAAGAGCATAACAAGGCAATCACATTCTTCATGTACCTGTTTGTAGGCATAACAATAGCGTGCGCAGTCTGGTATGTTGTCCTGCCGACGCAGACAATAAACCAGCTTTTTGACAAGCAGATAGGGACAATACAGGCAATAAACAACCAGGTTTCAGGAAATGTAATCATCAATCTAAGCATATTCTGGAAGATATTCTTCAACAACTTAAAAGTCCTGGCTTTCTCAGTATTGTTTGCGCTGATCTACGGCGCAGGGGCAATATTTATACTTGCATGGAATGCAACTGTGATAGGCGCCGCAATTGGAAATTTCATAAGGTCAAACATAAGCAGCTATACAAGCTCGCTTGGGATGCTTGAAGCGGGAAATTATTTTCATGTTGTTTCCCTCGGGCTGCTGAAATACTCAGTGCACGGCATACCTGAAATAGCGGCATATTTTTACGGAGGATTGGCCGGAGGAATACTTTCAGTTGCCATCATAAGACAACACTTCAGGACAGAAAAATTCCAGACTGTCCTTATGGACTTCTCAGAGCTTGTGATGATAGCAATAGGATTTTTGGTTGCAGCGGCATTTCTGGAAGTTTACGTTACTCCGGCTTTGTTCTAGTCTTTTATTCCTAAACTCTCAACAAATCTTAACAAATATCCTTCAGGATCTTTAACAAGAAACTGTTTTAACCCATATAACCTATTTTTGACTTTATACCATCTTTCAAAAGGTTTGACATAAATTGGATAATGTGATTTCTTTAATGAACCCAATAACGGATTGATACTCTCGACTGTAATCTGTAAATGAATTCCACGGCCATAAGGGTGATTTAATCCTCCAGTGTTCCATTCTGGATTGTTTTGCTCAATCATAATCTGGGTTTTTCCTAAAGAAAGAAATGCAAATTGAGATTCCTTTCTTTCGTATTCTACTTTAAATCCAAGAATTTTTGTATAAAAATCCAGACTTTTTGCAAAATCAGACGTTCTCAACTCAGGAATTAACGAATTAAATATCATAATCAGAAATAAATCTGATTTAATTTAAATAATTATTCTAAAACCTTCAGTTTGCCGGGCTTGACCTCAAAAACATCGCCGCTTTCAAGCAGCCGGTTTATCATCTGCTCCGCATCATTATTTTTGGAATTTTTTATAACCGAATCAAAATCAGCACCTTCCCCATTGTCGAGGCTTTTTATCAGCAGATAAACCTCTTCGCTTGCAGCCTGAGGTAATTCAGCAGCAGGTGCTTCATCTTTAATCTTAACTGTTTCAAAATTGATATTTTTCAGCTCAAGCTTCCTTAAATTGACCCATGAAACATCATCTATCTTTTTGACTATCTCCGGCATTATGTACCTCTCATTACCGAATTCCCGTATCCTGCCGATCACCAATACAAAATCCCCGATATCTATATTTGAAAAAATATTCTTGTTTTCAAATGCCCTTAACGATATCTTTCCGGTGCCGTCGTCTATAACTGCATTTGAGGAATTTGACTGCTCGGACTTGTAAACAAAATTCGCAAGAATATTCACCCTGTAAACATTACTATTTCCAATTATTACATAGCCCGCAGAAGCATCATCTTTGGCAAACCTGCCGCTTAAAATATCAGAAATCCTGGCTTTGCAGGCGACATTCCTTTTCTGAAATATTTGTTCCGGCATTTTATCATAATTTTCCTATGAATCCCCTTTTTGGTTCGTACACATCACCAGAACGCTTCAGTCTTTCCAAGGCCTCTTCAACCTTGTTCTCGTCAAGCCCCCTGTTTTTTGCTTCGGCAACAACATCTTCTATCGGAATTGCTTTTCCAAGCTTTGACTCAAGCTCGGTTATGACATCCTTCAAAATCATGATATGGCTTCTCTGGCTTGCCCCAACTCCTGTTGCAATCCTGTCAATGTCTATCTTTCCGGTTTCCCTGTCAAACCCAACCTGCATCAGGCAGTACTCAATCAGTTCAATCGCTTTTTTCGAATCTTTTCTTGTGACCCTGCTGTCAAGCCTGGACCTCGCAGATGCCTCGCTCAGCCTTACCAAAGCTTCCAGCTGCCTTGCAGATATCGGTATTGCCTTTATGCCGCCTTCTGAGCCGCCGCTTTTTCTCATGGTAAGGTAAAAATTTTTTATCTCTTCAAGAGCGCCGTCTGTCAGGGTAGGAACAATCTTTTGCCTGGCATAAGCTATATATTTTCTTAAAATTTCTGTTGAAATTTCCGGCTCGTTAACTTCAGGATTCTGGTGCAGTGTCAAAATATGCTTGGCCATCTTCTCATCCCTTATCTCTTCCGGCAGGTCCTTGATGGGAAATATCAGGTCAAACCTGTTTATCAGCGTAGGCGGCAGATCAATCTGGTCAGCAATTATTCCGTAAGGATCGAACCTGCCGAATTTCGGATTGGCAGCAGCCAAAACAGTTGTTCTCGCAATCAAAGTAGCCTGTATGTTTGCTTTTGATATACTTACGGTCTGGTTTTCAAGGGCCTCGTGCATTGCTGCCCTGTCCTCATTGCTCATCTTGTCAAGCTCGTCAACACAGACAAGCCCGTCGCTGCTTAGCACCATTGCTCCTGCTTCCAAAGCCCAGCCTCTCAGAAATTCGTCTCGGACAACAGCAGCAGTAAGGCCTGCGCCTGAAACTCCCTTGCCGCTTACATACCTTCCTTTTGGGGCGAATGTAGTGATTCTTTTAAGCAGGGCAGATTTTCCGGAATTGTGGCAGACAATCCCATTAGCAATAAACATATGGCTTACAGGAACTTCAAAATCATAGACATCCCTAATTCCAGCAGGCAAAATCTTCACAACTTTTTCGTATCTTTGAGGTCGTTTTCTTTTTTGAATACCACTCTTATTTTTTATTACTTCCAAAACATGCTGCAGCGCCTTCTTTTTCTTTTCAGAATTAAATCCAATATGCTTAGCAAATAGTTCCATATCTCTAGACCGCCTTATGCATAAATTATCTTCTATAACCCTTGACTGGATTCCAAAATAAAGAAGCAATAATTGGACGTCAAGCAATAAATCATGTGCTGCAGATTTTAATTGTATGGAAGTTCTTCCCCTTCCATTTCCGAAAGCGCACCCGTCAGCTTCAAAAAGCCAGCTGACAAATTTAGCTACAACATGATTCGGGCTTCTGAATATTTGCTGCGGAACCCTTTTATTTGATAAGAAAGATAGCGACTGAGCTATTTGCCTGCTGTTTGTTTCCAATAAGTATAACCTTTGTTTAGCTATAATTTGCCTTAAAAGTCCAGTCCCATCATCAATAGTCTTAATACTTCCATCAGCTTCTTTTATATGTACAGAAGGAGTTACGTTGAATGTTGTTTTCCAAAGCCCCGAAATATTTTCAACAAGATCTTTTTCTTCATTATTAACATAACAGGCTATAGTATACCCTTTTTTATAAACATGCCCATCACCGATGATATACCCGCACAAAGAAGCCAATTCAGGCGTAAATTTATCCGGAAGTGAAATATTTTTTAAATGCCCTGATTTTTTCGGAACTTTAGTAAAGCTTGTCGGTACAAGATTTTTGACTTTATTCGGAACCTTTGGCATGACTCTTATCTCGGTTCCCATTAGAAGTTCATCTGCCCTTTGCCAGCCATTTTTTGTCAGCAGCGGCTGATTATAAGTGCATACTAATTCCTTGCCCGTTTCAGTCACTACCCTAAGAACAGGCTGACCCCTATAATGATGAAAAAGAGTCGCAAAATCATAGAACTTGTCTTTACTGTGCTTTCTGATTTTTGTAACAATCTCCTTTATAGGCTGTAAATGTTCTTTTCCAAGGCTCTTAATCTGTTCCATTCCCTTGTATACTAAAGAGACTTGGGAATCGCCAGCAATGCATCCGGGGTCGCCAACAAGCAAAATATGGAAGTCGCCCCTGCTCACGACATTGTCGCTCCTGACTTTCCTGACGCCGCCCATCAGCTGAAGAAGCAATGCTTCCTTTATCTTTTCATAGCCATAAATTGAAGGGGCAATCGAGTTTACAAGCTTTTCATAGCCATTGGGGTCATTGGCAATCTCAAGAATCTGCTTTTCCTCCTCGTCTGTTATTTTTATGTCGTGGAAATTATCCTGCATGGGCTTTATGTAATTTGACTCCATCATAAGGTCAAATCTTGTTGATTTGCCGCCTGTTTTTGATATGATCGGGACTTCTTTTACTATTCCGATGACTTCCACTTTGCTGCCGGGAGCCATCCTTTTTTCGCTTATCGGGCTGACCAGGTCATTCGTAAGCAGGACATTGAAGCGCTTTGGCTGCTCTCCGCCCTCAAGATTTTCAGAAGCTTCCTCAAGAACTATTCCCTGGGCATCAACCAAGTCTTTGTCAAGCATGACAAACTTGCCTTTCCTGCCGCAGCCGCATCTTGTAGGCTCCTTGAAAGTGCCTTCAAGCTGCAAAACATTCATTATGTTGCCGCACATCGGGCACTCGAACCTTGCAGAAGTGACCTGCGGCCTTACATCTGATTTCTGCCTTACAAGGCCCTGGATGCATAACAGCTTGTTTATGTGCTCGCTTCTTATGTTTCTTATCATAATATTTTGAGTACTCGGAAGATTATGGAAGCGAATCTTGAAATTTGCCAGGCCGTCAATGTCAAACTGCTCAACTGATTTTTCTATGGCCTTTACAGTTTCTTCAGGAGCATCAAGAAGCTCTGTTGCCAGGTCAGGGTCAAATTTGGAAAGCTCGGAGAAGTCCATAAGGAGGAATCTTTCGCCTCTCCTGGACTTGTCAAGCAAAGAATTGTAGTAATTAACCTCGATGAACTCCTGAAACCTCTTTATCTGGTCAATAACATTAAGCTCCATAATTGCACCATATCTTTTTTAGTTTATATATCCTGCGTGAGGAAATGTCCAGTGGTATTACAAGAAAATAAAAAATCAGGCTTTGACCCTTTTTAAGTTCTCAATCAGCTTGTCAAGCGCCGCATGGACTTCCTTCTCGCTTTTTGTCCCAGTGCAAACAACCTTTCCGTTGCTGAACAAAAGGAATGTTGCCTTTGCAGCAGCTAATTTGTAGACCAGGCCCGGAAACTGCTCAGGCTCGTACTCTGTATTCTCAAGCTTCATAGCCAGAGTGTTAAGGTTTAGGTCCATCCCGACGCTGCCTGAAGCAACTATGTTCTGGATCTTTATTTCCGGCTTTACTGTTATCTTGACATTTATCTTTTCCAGGCTCTTTATTATCTTCTTGATGGACTCTTCTACCTTGTCCATTGACCTTGCCCCTGTGCATACTACTTTGCCTGAACTGAATATCAAAGCAGATGTTTTTGGCTCTTTTATCCTTATTACAAGCCCCGGAAACTGCTCCGGATTGTATTCCGTATTGCTTAATGTCGCTGCCATCTTTTCAAGCGGTATAGCATGCATTAAAGATGTAGAAACAACTATATTAACTACTTTTATGTCTCTTTTTGGTTCTTTCTTAGCCATTTTAGATTCCTCCGATTAAAACAACATGTTTTAGCTGAATAAGCCCTAAAACACCCCCTTTTTGATATTTAAGGCTTGAATCAAATTCGGTTAGCTTATTTATTTATAAATCTTTATAAAGCAGCTTCATTTATAAATACTTTTGTTTTTAAATGGGATTATTATGAAATAGGTTTTGAAGAGAGTATGCCTCCTTAATTTCAAGTGGAAAAATAACATTTTAATGTGCTGAAACCACATATAAAAATTCCAACAACAACAATGGGCTCAAACACGGATTTTTGAGCACAGCGAAAAAATCCTATTTCGAAAGGAGAAATTCACACTACGCATGGATTTTTCCTCTCCAGTCAGTTTTCGCCCTTGTTGTTGGAATTTTTAATTCAGAAAAGAAATAATGACGTTGAACATCAATAGTTTTATAAAATAATAACGGATATTAGTAATTATGTCCAGCGATGTAGTAATCCCAAAAAACAACGAAGCGGAGTTTATTGAAATAGCTGCAAAACTTGGCATTAAAAAAATGCATTTCTTATATGATTTTGACGGTTATAACGAAGAAAAGGCCAAAAAAAAGCTAGATTCAATAGATAATAAAAAAATAAGCATTGAAATCGGATTTTTGATAAATCAAAAAAATCTGAACAAAGCTGCAAAAATTTCAAGATTTCTCACAGCAAAAAGCTCTGACAAAGACAGGTTTTTCATCGAAAGCAAAAAAGTAAAAATCATCTACGGCTTTGAGGAATCCGGCAGAAATGACTTCATGCACCAGAGGGCTTCTGGATTAAACCATATATTGTGCGAACTGGCAAGGAAAAACAATGTTTCTATAGGATTTTCATACAGCTCAATCATCAATAACAAAACCCCGGCAGTAATTATCGGAAGAATGATGCAGAATATTATCTTATGCAAGAAATACAAGGTTAACACAATATTTGCTTCCTTTTCTTCAAATCCATTCGAGCTAAGGCAGCCTCATGACATCTTAAGCCTGTTCAGGCTGCTTGGATACTAAAAATTCTAGCTTTGTAAAACAAAAGATTTTAATAGTGGTATTTAAATAAAATTCTTTGCGATAGATACAGCTATAAAATATAATAAAGAGGCAGATGAATATCAAAAAAAATTCTAAATCAAATATTTTGCATATTGCCTTTGCCATCATTCTAATAGCTTCAACATTCTTATCTTTGGCTTATCAGGCAAATGCTGTAGCATGTAAGGTAGACTCGCCAAAATGCTGTGAAGATGGACAATGCGGAGTAAATCAAGGAACAATAAATCCAAGCAAATTTATTAGAGGTGAAGCTTACTACAAGGGTGAAGAATGCCGTGAAGGCGTACCTGAAAATTGTAATGAAGACGACCCTGATGACCCCAGATGCTCTGTAAGCTGTGATTGCCCGCCAAATACAAAGCCTGCTCGAGAAATCAGATACCCTCAGGCAGATTCAGTACAGGATGCCTGCAAATGCATCAAGAGCACAAGCGAAGAATACTATGGTCAAATAAACTGCTGCGGAAATGAAGATGATGACTGCGGCAGAAGCAACAATGGCAGGTACTTGTGCGTGATGCAGCGCTCAATTTCACAGAAGGCGCGCATTTCCGATGCCATTTCAAACATTGGGGATTCTGTAGATGCGCCATGTGATGGCACAACTTATCTTGGCACAGGCGATCGATGGCTGGAATGCGAAAATGGTTTTTTCACCCCCCTACCTGAAAACAGAGGCCCTAATGAATTTATTTCTCCAGGCAATCCAAAAGTAGTCAGGGTAAAGGAGCATGAATATCTGTGCAGGGGATTTGGACCAAAGTCAATTGTAGAGTGCTGCGGAACCAGCCTGGCAAACTGCCAGTCTAAAGACAGCTCGATAGTAAGACTAATAGCAGGACAAAGCGTGATTCCTTCGGCATTTCAAAGCAGGCCGAGACCAACCCCTCCATTTACTTTGGCGGTCTACGAGGATACAACAAATCAACAAACTCCTCCAACACCTACGCCAACCCCAACCCCTGCTCCAACTCCAACACCATCAGGCAGTTGTAATGATGGAAACCTCGATCCAAGTGAAGATTGCGATATGCCTAATTACCCTTGTGGCGACCCAGATACTGAAAGATGCAGCAGCTGCAGATGCGTACCAAGAAGAGGCAGCCAAGTAAATCAAGAGGTTGATTATCAAGTCATCACAGTCAACCCAATAACAGGATTAGCGACGGGCATAACAGGAGATGTCACAAGCATAACCGGAATGCAGACGGCAACGACACTGACGATAAGAGTAGGTGAAACAAAAGAACTAGGGGAATGGGCAATTACTACTACTGCAGTTGTTGAAGATACACTAAAAATAACGTTTTTTTACCAAGATAGTGCTCCTTTGACTCAAAGAAAAATTTACATAATCGGAATAAGGGCAGGACAAACTACAATAACGATTAGAAGTGGAAGCGGAAGCACGATCAGAACATATTCTGTGACAGTTCAAGAGCCTTTAAGCTGCACTCCAGGGCAACAACCTTTACAATGTACAGGACCAAACAACTGCCAAGGCACTCAAACATGCCAGTCAGGAATTTGGGGAACTTGCGTATGCACCGCCACAAACCCCACTACAACGTCTTCAACCCCTTCCACGACACCTCCGCCATCAAATATAGGAAATAGAATCTTTGTAGCTATGGACTTGCCTAACAAGCTTAATGATTTTTATCTTGATAATAGTGGCAGAGATTGTCAAATATATGCTAAAGAAGAAGACAGAATTAATAGGGATGACAAGTGCGGAGCAAATGCCAACTATGGAAAGATAATAAGTCGTAATGGTAGA
>JACPMV010000056.1 GCA_016185845.1 Candidatus Woesearchaeota archaeon
TTTATTAAATAAATTCACAATCTACCAATACATATCGGTATTTTTAATTATACTGGCATTGATAAGTGTATTCTTTTATGGATTCGGAATTGAATCTTTGATTCCGGTTTTAATCTCAGTTTTAACTGCCACCATACTGGATTTTACAATCAGTTATTTCATGTCGATAAATCGCAAAGCGATTTTCGATCACACTCAAAAATCAAAGATTTTTGATGGATTCAAAACAATTGAATTTCCATATTCCGCTCTCATTTCAGGATTATTCATTGGCGGTTTACTGGCGCAAAATCTTGCCTGGTATGTATATGTTTCAGCAGGAATAATTGCCATTTTATCAAAGCATATAATTAAAGTCCATGGAAAGCACATCTTTAATCCTGCAAATTTCGGAATTCTTATGGTATTTCTGATTTTTAATGCGCCAAACACATGGTGGATATCATCGCCGCTTTATTTTGTGATTTTATTCGGGATTTTTATTCTGTGTAGGCAGCGTAGATTTGACTTGGCTTTGTCGTTTATCGCAGCCTATTACATTTTGCACGCATTTATTCCGGATCCTTCAATGTTTGGCGGAATGCAAATGATGAAAAGTATGCCCATGGCAATGCATAATTTCTACCAGTCCTTTATCAGCCAAAGCACTATGCTCTTTTTTGCAATGTTCATGCTTATAGAGCCAAAGACTCATCCAGCAGCGAGAAAGCAGAGGATATTTTACGGGATTTTGGTTGCTATTATGCTGATAGGAATAGAAATCTATAATCCAAGATTTGGGATTCCTTTTGTCTTGGCTGTGGCAAATTTAGTAGTGCCTTTATTAAACAGGATTAGCTTTGAGGTTAGGAAATCTAATGCTTAGATCTGCTTATTTGAGTCACATGCCTTTCCCACACTCCTTGCTCAAATTCCCTGACAAGCAGTTCTGCATAATCACCATTGGAAACTGGCTCGCAAATCCGTTTTATAGTGGCCTTAAAAATCTCTATTTTAGTCAAACCATCTAGTCTTTCCTTGTGCGCATACAATCCAAGATTATTTCCAATTTCATAAAATCTATCACAGGTCTGAAATTGCATTCTGAATAACTCCAATAGTTTTTGAGAATATGGATCTGGAGTATTCATAGGTAGTTCCCTATGTTCTTGAATTTTTCTGGTATATCCAACCAATCCATCAGCAAATCCAATTCCTAACCAATTAATTGAAGCTGTTGTATAACCTACCCAATCACCAAAGCATTCTACGCGAGTTCCCAGATCTTTTGCAGTCTGCTCACTTGCACCTGCCTCTTCCAGCACTGCTTCTATGTTCAAGGCCCCCGTCATAGATATTGGAATATAATTTCATTATAAAAACCTTTATATATTAGTTATTCATTCGTAACCTTAATTCTAGTTTTTTCCTAAAAGAAAAGGGCTAGTTCGTAAACTTAATCAAAATGACAAGAGAAGACGAGACAATATTTGCATTGAGAACAACAGCAAACAGGGAAGATCAGGTAATGGACTTCATCACAAGCAACGCAGTAAAGAAGAAGCTTGAGGTCTACTCCGTTGTAAGGCCGCATGGAATGCGCGGCTATATTTTCGTGGAAGCTGCCACTAAGGCAGATGCTGAGCAGGCTGCATTCAACATTCCTTACGCAAGGGGCATACTCAAGGACCCGGTGAAATATTCCGAGATAGAGCACATGCTTGAGCAGGTCAAGCACGAGATGAACATACAGAAGAGCGATATTGTAGAGATTATCTCAGGGCCTTTCAAGAGGGAAAATGCAAAAGTCACAAGGATTGACAAGGCAAAGGAAGAGGTTGTTGTTGAATTGCTTGAAGCTGCAGTGCCAATCCCTATAACTGTAAAGATGGACGCTGTCAAGGTCGTAAGAAGGGATTCAGACACATCAACTGAAGCGGAAAAAGCAGAAGAGGCATCTGAATCAGGGGATGACGCATTCCAGTAAGATAGGTTTTTAAAACGATTAAGATTACATATTAAACTAATATTTGATGTTATTATGGTACAACAAACTCAGCAAGGACCAAAATTCACGTTACCTAGCTTAGAGCGTGGAGTAACCTTTTGGATAGATTGCCAAACTGACAAAGAGGGAATAATTGTAAAAGTAAATGTTGCTCCAGATAGACAATTGGAATCTGTTTCAGAAACTGTTAGAGATGCTGTAAATCATCATTTTAAGCGAATAGGTTACACGGGAACAATTGAATACTCACCAAATCCAGTAAATTAATTCAATAAATAAATCAATAAAAAATGCCAACGCAAACTGTAGAGACGCTTGTTGAAGGGGGAAGGGCGACAGCTGCGCCTCCGCTTGGACCGGCTTTAGGCCCGCTAGGAGTTAACATAGGCCAGGTTGTTGCTGAAATCAACAAGAAGACAGGGGTATTCAACGGAATGCAGGTTCCTGTAAAAGTAATGGTAGACATAGATACAAAATCATTTGAGATCTCTGTTGGCACTCCTCCGGCTTCAGGATTGATAAAAAAGGAAGTTAATCTGGAAAAAGCGTCTGGAAAGGCAAAGCACGAGATGGTTGCGGACATTCTTATAGAGCAGATTATCAAGGTAGCAAAGATGAAGGAAACCGCCACGCTTGGCAAGTCGCTGAAGGAAAAAGTCAAGGAAATTGTTGGAACATGCCAGTCAATGGGAATTCTTGTAGAGGGCAAGCAGGCAAAGGAAACTTTAAGGGACATAGAGGCAGGCAAATTTGACGAGGAGATCAGGCTCGAGAAGACAGAGCTTACTGCTGAAGAGCTTGCAAGGCTTGAGGAAGAGAAGCAAAGGCTTGCTGAAGAGCTTGCAAAGAGAAAGGCAGAATTCGAGAAGATTGCAAAGGCAATCATTGCTGAGATGGCTGGCAAGGCAAGGGGAGAGATTAAGGTCAAGCTTGTGCAGGCAGGCATCCCTGATGAAATGATAAAAGAATTACTGCCGGTCGAGGGTGCAGCAGCAGGGGCAGCACCAGGGGCGCCTGGAGCGGGAGCAGCACCGGCAGCCGGAGCAAAGGCAGCAGAAGCCCCGAAGAAGGAAGAGAAGAAGAAGTAAATTTATTTTTTTAATCCACAATCTTTAAATACTAATTCTTATAAAAATAGCAAAAAGAGGTGTATAGATTGGGATTTTTTGATAAGCTGAATCCTTTCAAAAAAAAGGATGACTTCGGTGATTTGGGAAAAGACCTTGATTTCGGCAAGGACTTGGGCATGGACTTGGGCCAGGGGCCTTCTCCTGATTTGGGGACTGGATTGGAGCCGTTGCCTTCAGGGCAGCCGCCAATGCAGAAATATCCTTCATTCCAGCAGTCAAATTTTACGCAGCAGTCTTTCCAGCAGCCTTCTTATCCTCAGCCGTCATTCCAGCCGGCTGCGCCGTCGTATAGCAGCGCGCCCAGCGACAATTATATCGCATCAAAAAACCTAGAGGTTATATCGAGCAAGCTGGATGCCTTAAAAGCTTCAATTGACTCACTGAACCAAAGGGTTGCAAACATAGAGGCAATAGCCAGAGGCGAGCAGGAAGACTCTAGAAAAAGAAGGTATTATTAAAAAGATTTTTATATTGTCATTCTTAATTTGTTTTTTATGAATAAAAAATACCTGATTGTGCTTTCCACAGCGTTTTTTGTCGTTTTATTGGACCAATTTACTAAATTTCTCATAAGAAATAATCTCAATCTTGGCGATTCAATCCCAATAATAAAAAGTACCTTCCATCTAACCTATGTAACAAACACGGGCTCTGCCTTTGGATTGTTTAAAAGTTTAAATTGGTTTTTTATGCTTTTTTCAATTGCAGTTATAATTGGAATTTTTTATCATTTAAGAAGAAAAATTAATGAAAAGGAAAAATTCCTGCAGTTAGCGATTGGCTTATTGCTTGGAGGCACAATAGGGAATATGCTTGACAGGATTATTTACGGTGCTGTTACGGATTTCCTGGATTTCAGAATATGGCCGGTTTTCAACGTTGCGGACAGCGCTGTGACTGTAAGCGTAGTATTTTTGATTATTTTGTTGTGGAAAGAATAACCGAATTTTATTTTATATCCTTTCTTATTTTTCTCCGGCTTTTTCGCTCAGGGAATAATAATACTGCTTCTTATCGTAATGAATTTCATCTGTTGGCTCTGTTGGATATGTTAAAATAGTAATTAAAGACAATACAAAGCCTGCCAGTGAAAAAATAATCGTTGTTATATATTTCAGTCCAAAGCTTCCGGTGATTAGGAAGACGGCTGAAACGTCAAGCAACAGCAATGCCAATGCAATCGCTATAATGCCGAACCCTGCGCTTTTGCCGCTGTAATCGAGGAACATCCCAGCTGCCAAAAAAAACATAAATACAAGCAGCAGCACAAGCTCGAATGCAAATGCAATTCCATCAAGCTCAAACACTATAAAAATAAAGCCTATGGCTGCAAATAAAAGAATGAACAGCATTGCAAAATAGCTTACTGGACTTCTCATATGCTTGGATTAATATCAGCATATTTAAATATTTCCATCTTTTCTATTGTAAAGTGGTAAAATCAGAACTCTTCAAACTCATCCAATTGCTTTAGATACCCTTTTCTCCTCAGGAAAGAAACCTGCGTAGGAGTATACTTGTATATTATGTCGCCCTTATATTATGTCGCCCTTTTCATCTCCGCCGTATTCCCACGGCTCAACAACAACGATGTCGTTATCCCTTACCCATAATTTTCTTGTGAGCCTGCCGGGAATCCTGCAGATTCTTGTCTTGCCGTCCAGGCACTTGACCCTCATTCTGGAGCCGCCAAGGCGCTGCTCGATAATTCCAAAGCACTGAATGCCGCGGGGAAGATGGAGCCTGGAAATCTCCATCTGCATCTTCTCCTGCCTCTCCATCTCTTCTTTCTTCTTGCTCATAAAGGAAATGATTTTGGAATTGTTTAAATAAGTTTCTATAAGAAAAAAGAATTGAATAATCAGTTTCTTGACGGGCCCATTGTTGCTGGATTTCTATCAAGGTAAGGAACTATTGCTCCTGCGCCATAATTAAATCTTCTTGTTTTTTCTTCAGTATCAAGAACCCCCAGTATCGATTTTGATGTGTAAGCAAAGGCGGCTTGTACAGCTAACTTAATCATTTCTTGGCGCACTAGGGTATATGGTCCTTCTCCCACTAACTTAAATGGTCCTGGAACTATATCTATTTTTTGATCAAGACTAACTATAGACCTGCCCAAAGACAGGTGTAATCCTACTATCTCTGTGCTTTTTGCATCATCCGGCAAGCCCAAAAGCGCTTTATACAAATATCGCGTCGGTATTAATAAATTTGCTAAAGCTTCCTCTAGGCAAATTCTTTCGCTGAGCGCTCTTTTTAATATTTCAACTTCTTGCGGATTTAAACCTATTCTATCCACTACAAATTCCATGCCGGC
>JACPMV010000053.1 GCA_016185845.1 Candidatus Woesearchaeota archaeon
AGCTTTTTGAAATCTCATCTTACAAACACCTCCAAGTGTTTTGTTGTTTTATTATTGTATAATATCTTATGAATATTATACTTATGTAGAACCACCTCTTTAGAAATGGTTCTGTTTTGAGTAGTTATATTGTTAGCCATATTTAAAGCTTTTGGTATTATCACCATTTTTAATATATATGTTGTAGTATAGATATATCCTATTTTATATAGGAAAATAAATGATAATCATTCGTGGTTTATATTCTTTTAGTTTTTGTAAATATGGAAATCTAAACATAAATTGAACAATATTTAAATATAACTATGAAATCACGGGCATTGTGACCGCACAAACAATCTCTTTATGCATGATAGCAAAGAATGAGGAGAAATACCTAGAGCATTGCCTGAATTCTGTCAAGGATTTAGTTGATGAAATAATAATAATAGATACCGGAAGCACTGATAAAACAAAAGAGATAGCCAAGAAATTCAATGCTAAAGTTTATGATTTTAAGTGGGTTGATGACTTCTCTGCTGCCAGGAATGAATCATTAAAGCACGCAACCAAAGACTGGATTTTGGTATTGGATGCTGACGAGGCTTTAGATAAAGAAGCTCTAAAAGTTATAAAAGAAGAATTAATAAAAAATAAGGAAAATGACGCTTTTCTTTTTATACAGAAAAATTACACTAATGACACTAAAATTACGGGATTTGTAAATGAAGAGCATAAATTCAACGGAAAAACTTATGCAGGATGGTATGGCTCATTCATAGCAAGATTGTTCAGGAACAATAAAGATTACAAATTTCAGGGAACTGTCCATGAATTGGTCGAGCCTTCGATAGAATCAAAAAAAAGGAAAATTGCAGCTACAAACATTCCAATATACCATTATGGGAATTCTGATCCTTCTGTTGTGAAGAGAAAGAGGGAATTTTATCTTGAGCTGTGCAGGAAGAAGGCAAAATCAATACCTAATGCGAATTCCTATTTTGAGCTTGGTGTTTTATACAGGGAGAACGAAGATAAAGACGATGCAATAAAATCGCTGAAGAAAGCTATAGGGCTTGATTCAAATCATAATATGGCCCTTTACGAGCTTGGAATCATATATGAGCAGAAAAAGGACTATGACGAAGCTATAAAACATTATACTGGATCTTTAAGGATAAGGGAGAATACGGAAGCATTCCAAAGCCTTGGCGTCTGCTACCTGAAGAAAGGAATGCTAAAAGAGGCTTACAGGAATCTGGCAAAGGCACTGATGCTCAATCCGAACAAGTACACTATATATAATAACCTCGGGGCAGTTTTGGAAAGAAACAAAAACTACGACACAGCTATCCAGATGCTGGAAATAGGCATAAAGCTCAATCCCAAGAACGTTATTGGCTATTATAATCTTGGATTGGTATATGACAGGAAAGGCGAATTCGGAAAGGCTCTTGAGAATTACGAGAAAGCAGTTGAATTAGGCCACAGCAAAAAAGAGGAGATAAATAAAAGAATAAGCCAGATAAAAGCTTACTTAATTCAAAACCCGAATATTAAGTACGGGTTTAAGACGGGCGGCTAAATTATTCATATTCCCTTATTTTCCGAAATTTTTCCTTCTTAATCAACCACTAATAAGTAGTTAAAAATAGAAAGGTTTATAAATAAGTAATATCAAAAAGATGGATATGGGGGAGCAAATAGAAGTCAATCAAACTAATGGCAGAAGTAGAAGGAATTTCTTAAAGACTTTACTTTTGGCAGGAGCCTATCCGGCAGCCAAGCCATTAGAGATTATAGCAGAAGAACTTTCAGAATCGACAAATACAAGCGAAGCAGGTTGGGCACAATCCGCTTCTGCCATTGATTCTCCGCTTGAAAGCAGAATAGACGCTTATGTAAAGGCAAGAAGGCGAAGCGGATATTTAAGCAATACAGACCAATTCAGCATTACAGTGTACGATATCGAGCATGACAGAAAACTAGTAAGCATCAATGAAGACACTAGAAGAATGGCGGCTTCTACAATAAAGAATTTTGTAATGTTGGCAGTGTTTGATCAGATAGATGAAGGCAGAATAAGCTATAATCAAAGGCTAAGGGACCGGGTAATGAGAAGAGATTTGACAGTAAAAGATTTGCTGGAATCAATTATCTCGTACAAATATGATCCTCCTGGCGGATCTAGGATAGGCAATAGGCATACAAATATGCTTATAGACCTTTTTGGAGGGTCTGCCAGATTAAATGCAATAATCCAGAAATATGGGCTTTTCAGCGAAACAAGAATTGTTGAAAAAATACCTCCAGATGGCAGAACGTATAGAAATACAACCTCGACCCACGATTTGAATATTTTCTATAATCAGATGTGGCATAATGAGCTGCCTCAATCAGTTGAGATGAGGAGGATACTTGGCCTGCATAAGAAGAATGGCTCGAGAGTGTTTAATGGAACATGCATTCCGGATGATGTGCTTCAATACACTAAATCAGGATATGTGTATGGGGTGAATGCGGACAGCGGCATATTGGTAATGAGAGATGCACGAGGCAACCCCCATCCTTATGCAATCAGCGTTATGATTGAGGATAAGACAAAGCCTTACTCGAGAAGAAGAATTCCCGGATGGGGAAGGAGACGTTCAGAATTAATCAGGGACATTTCAGAAGGAGTTTATGATTTCCTGTACCAGACGCATATGGGCAGACCTTATGTTTGCAATCAACATAAGGGCATGCATCTTGGCGGTAGACAATAGGACTAATGGATTATTTTCTAATTCATCCTTCAAGTATCTTATAAAAAGTATCAAATATTGAAACATCGGTAACAGCAAGATGATAGTCAATATTCAGCTTATTGCAGACTTCTTCTATCTTGGCGCAATGGGCGTCAAGCTGTTGCT
This sequence comes from Candidatus Woesearchaeota archaeon, assembly GCA_016185845.1. GTDB lineage: Archaea > Nanobdellota > Nanobdellia > Woesearchaeales > GW2011-AR4. The sequence continues at coordinate 2,892 of JACPMV010000053.1, forward strand.
GGTATTCCATCCTCATCCTGGGGCTTACAAATGTCCTTAATATTCCGCCTGTCTCGCTGTCTTTCAGCTTCATGTCGCCTTCCATCTTCAGCTCTTTCTCGACTCTGTCAAGCACCTGGACTATTTTTATCTCATGGTCGCCAAGCAGGTAAAATGCCTCCCTTATCTCTTCAATATTCACCTGGAAAATCTCCAAAGTGTCCGCAAAAGTCGCAAACTGGAATTTTTCATTGTCTCTCATGGCAAGATACGCTGTACCAACCCCTATCATCGAAGCGTAGTCAAACTTGCTCACCGGCCTGCCAAAATCCATGGAAGCGCTTTTGTCCAGTATCAGGTGCACGACAAGATTTCTCTCTTCTTCATGGACTTTTAAGTAAAGATTGTCTGTCCTTGCATAAACCTTCCAGTCAATCAGCCTTATGTCATCGCCCGGAGCATAAATCCTGTAATCCTTGAAAGTAAGTCCCCTGCCTGCCGCAATCGATTTTCTTGGGCCTGCAAGATTGGAGGTAACCCTTTTGTTAATCACCAGATTGAATCTCTTCAGCTGGTCCAGAAATTGGGTGTTTATCATTTTATTTGAAATTTTTATTGATGATTCTTATTTTTGTTGATTTTATTTATTGAATTAATGTTCAACCGTTATTGGGTTTTTCCGTAATGGGTTTTATTTGATTGCGTTTCGCGCTTTATGTGTTTGCTCTTCTTGCGCTTGGCAATGGGCGCACGAAACATTAACGAACGATTCAACAATAAATAATTTTTAAAAAATAAATTAAACAAATTAAAAATTTTAAAATCAAAAAACTATTTTACCTTGTCAATAATTGCCTTTACCGCATCATCTACAGACATCCCTTTTCTTTCAGCTTCAAAGTTTAATACAACCCTGTGCCTAAGTACAGGATAAGCCAATATGTTCAGGTCATCGTTGCTCACATGGTTCCTGCCCTGTATCAGGGCTCTTGCCTTTGCAGCCAAAATCAATCCTATTGATGCCCTTGGAGACGCGCCATACTGGATCAGCTCCTTGTTCTGCCTTGTCGCAAACACAATCTTCACTGCCCTTTGCTTTATGTCATTTGCAATCGGCACCTGCCTTGTCAGCCCCTGCAGGGTCAAAAGGTGGTTTTTGTTCAGCATGACTTTCAATCTTTGCTCTTTTGCCTCGGAAGCATACCTGTCGACAATCTGCAGCTCCTGGTCATATGTCGGATAATCCAGCTTTATCTTCAGCAAAAACCTGTCTGCCTGCGCTTCAGGCAAGGGATATGTTCCCTCTTGCTCAATGGGGTTCATTGTCGCTAATACAAA
>JACPMV010000011.1 GCA_016185845.1 Candidatus Woesearchaeota archaeon
ACATGGCTCAGGACTTTTGACGCTGACATTTTCGTTTTGTTTGATTACAATAAGTATAAAGATAAAAGCGACAGGCTTTCCGATATTTTGGAGAAAATACTTAAAAAAAATTTCAAAATAACAAGGCTTCACGGCTCAAGGGATTATTTCCAGATAAAGCAGGGAAGCTTTACTTTTGAGATTGTCCCAATCCTAAAAATACAAAAAGCAGAGCAGGCCAAGAACATAACAGACGTGAGCCCGCTCCATTCAGCATGGGTATCCAAGCATAAAAAACTGGTCGATGAAATGAAGCTGGCAAAGCAGTTTTGCCAGGCGCAGAATGTTTACGGGGCAGAAAGCTACATCCGAGGATTTTCAGGATATGCATGCGAAATTCTCACAGTCTATTACGACTCATTCCTTAATCTAATAAAAAACTCGGCGAAATGGCAGGACAAGGCCGTAGTGGATGTTGAGAGATATTACAGGGGAAAAGATGTCTTCAAGATTGTAAACACCTCCAAGCTCATATCTCCGTTGATTATAATAGACCCGGTTCAGAAAGATAGGAATGCGGCTGCCGCGTTAAGCAATGAAAAATTTGAAGCATTCAAGAAAGCGGCAAAAGGATTTCTTAAAAGCCCGTCAAAGGATTTTTTTGTCAAAAAGGATTTAAGCTTCACATTCAAAGATATGAAAAACAGCTCAAACAGGCTGATAACCGTAAATTTGTCGCCATTGCCGGGAAAAATAGATGTTATTGGATCTAAATTGCTGAAAATTTATGATTTTTTTTCCAAAAAGCTGCAGGAGCATGAATTTAAGATAATAAAATCCGGATGGGAATGGGATAAAAAGAATGACGCATTATTATATTTTCTTCTTGACAGGAAGCCGCTGCCAAAATCTGTAGAGATTGAGGGCCCCCCGGTTGCCATCGCCCAGCATGTTGAGCGATTCAGGAAAATCCACAAAAAGACATTTGTAAAAAAAGGAAAGGTATATGCAACAGCGCAGAGAAAATACACACATCCCGAAGATTTGCTGAGAAGCGCGGCAAAGGACGAATTTGCAAGGGAAAGGTCAACATCCATCAGGTTTAAGCTAAACTAAAATGCAAGCCGTAATAATGGCAGCGGGAAAATCCACAAGGACATATCCTTTGACGCTTACCAAGCCGAAGCCGCTGCTTAAAGCTGCCAACAGAACAATTCTAGAGCATAATCTTGATAATTTGAACGGGATAGTTGATGAAATAATTTTAATAGTCGGATACAAGAAGAACTTGATAAAAAAACATTTTGGAAACAGGTATAAAAGCCTTAAAATAAGATATGCAGAGCAAAGGCAGCAGTTAGGGACAGCGCATGCGCTTTCTGCTGCAGAGCGGCATATACACGGCAGGTTTCTCCTGATGGCGGGCGATGACATCTATTCCAAAGAAGATATTAAAAGATGCATTAAGCACAATTATTCGATTTTAACCGCAAAAGCAAAAAATCCGCAGAATTTTGGGGTTATTGTTGAAAAAAACGGCATCCTGATAGATTTTGCCGAAAAGCCCAAAAAATTCATATCAAACCTGATAAACACTTCGCTTTACTGCATGGACAAAAAAATATTTGAATGCCTGAAGCAGGTTAAAAAATCCAAAAGAAACGAGTTTGAGATGCCGGACGCGATAAAATTATTATCTAAAAAAAGCAGGATTTACTGCATTCCGTCAAAACAGTGGATTCCGATCGCCTACCCCTGGGATTTGCTGAAAGCTGACAGGATATTGAGGAAAGGAAAAAACCTTATCGGCAAAAATTCAAAAATCACCGGAAAAGCCAGAAACTCCTCAATCGGGGATAACTGCATCATAAATGGAAATGTTGAAAACTCAATAGTGATGGACAATTCAATCATTAATAAGGAATCAGTTGTTAAGGATTCTGTCATAGGCAGCAATGTTCATTTTCAGGGGAAAATAATCTCTAAAAACAACGCTTACTCTGAAGTAAAAGACAAAAAAATAAAAGCCGGAAGGCTGGGAGCCATAATTGCAGACAATGCAAGGGCAAAAAATGTAATCATAAGCCCCGGATGCAAAATATGGCCAGGTAAGCATATATCGGATAAAATCATAAAAAAGGATGCAGTATAATGAAAGTTAAAAATAATATTTTGCCGTACTTGGCCATAATAGCCGTATTTATTCTCTCATTCCTTCTGGATGAAAAAATCAGCAGCATGTTCGAAAACACAAGAATCCCTATGCTCGATTTTATTTTTGGCACCATAACCAATTTTGGAATAGTGCTGGCCATAATGCTTATCATCCCCCTCCTTATGCTTAAGGACAACAGGAAAATATATGTCCTGCTGCTTGCATTTTTTTCCTCGGTTTTCATCTCAGTAATCCTAAAATGGATGTTCCTAAGGCAGAGGCCTACAGACTTCGCATACCCTTTTATAAAAATACTCAGCTATTCCTTTCCAAGCCTGCACGCAGTAGTTGTATTTTCACTGCTGCCTCTGCTCATATATTTCCTGCCAAGGCAGAAAAATTTTTGGGTTGCATTTGCCTTTTTGGTGGCATTCACAAGGATATATTTCGGGCTCCATTACCTGAGCGATGTTGTTTTCGGCGCCATACTTGGATATTCTTTGGGATGTTTGCTGCTTGATTTGCACCTGAGTGGAAAAATATGGAAGAAAAAAGCAAAAAGATGACAGGATTCGAGTTCAACAGGCAGATTTTTCACATGCTTTTGGGCATCGTAATTGTCCTGTTATTGAAATACGGCGTTATTAATAAAAACATAATCTTATTTTTAATATTGGCTGGATTTATTTTGTCTTTTTTAAGCGCAAAAATAAAAATACCGGTTATTTACGGCATTCTTCAGAAATTTGAAAGGAAAAAAGACCTGGAAAAATTCCCGGGCAAAGGAATAATATTCTATTTTATCGGCATCTATATTTCATTGCTCCTTTTCCCAAAAGAAGTTGCCATGGCTTCCATAATGATATTGGCTTTAGGAGATTCGATTTCGCACCTTTATGGGCTGCATTACGGCAGAATAAAGCACCCGTTATCAAGCGCAAAATTCCTTGAAGGCACTATCGCCGGATTTATTGCAGGATTTTTGGGCGCCTTAATATTTTTGCCGTGGCTTGAGGCATTCTTGGCTTCCCTGGCGGCAATGATTGTGGAGGCGATTGAGGTTAAAATAGGCGCAGAGCAGGTCGATGACAATCTGATTATTCCGTTAGTTGCCGGGGCTGCTGTTTGGCTGGTTAGATTATCCTAATCCATACTTTTATAAACACTTTTGCCTTTTCTTCCGAGCCTATATCCACAAAAATGCTGAGCGAACAACTGAAAGAAATATTTTTGAAAAACAAAGAGCCGTTTACCGACATACTTGGCCAGGAAAGCGCAAAACAAGGAATAAAATCAGCCTTGATGCAGGACAGGCACATCATAATAGTTGGGGCGCCCGGCATAGGAAAAACAACAATAGCAAAAAACATTGCAAGGCTGCTGCCGGATATTGAGGTTGTGGAAGGCTGCAGCTACAATTGCTCCAGGGAAAATCCAGTATGCCCCTCATGCAGGCAGCAAAAAAACCATAAAACTGCCAGAGTAAGCGGATCAAAAAGGTTTGTAAGAGTCCAAGGCTCTCCAGACCTGACTGTGGAAGACCTGCTTGGAGACATTGACCCAATCAAGGCATTAAAATTTGGCCCGTTAAGCCTTGAGGCATTCACTCCTGGAAAAATTTTCAAGGCAAACAATGGCATTTTATTCTTTGATGAATTAAACAGGTGCCCTGAAAAGCTGCAGAATGCGCTGCTCCAAGTCCTGGAAGAAAGAAAAGCAACTATCGGAAGCTATGACGTTGATTTTGACGTTGATTTTATATTTGTAGCTACCATGAATCCTGAAGACACCTCAACAGAAAAATTAAGCGATGTCCTGCTGGACAGGTTTGACGTAGTCTATATGGATTATCCTGAAAATATCGGCATCGAAAAGAAGATTGTGCTGGCGAAGGGCAAAAAATTGGCAAATGTAAGCGATGAATTGCTGACTTTGATGGCTTATTTCATAAGGCTGCTGAGGGAAGATGAAAAGCTTGAGAAAAAGCCGAGTGTAAGGGCTTCAATAGGATTGTATGAAAGGAGCCAGTCAAATGCCCTGCTCAAAGGCAGAAAAAATGTCGGGTTTGAAGACATAAAGGATGTTTTAGTTTCTGTATTGTCGCACAGGATAAGGCTGAAGCCGTCTGTAAGATACCTTGAGAGCGCCGAGGATTTCATAAAAGAGCAGTTCCAAAAAAATATAGAAAACACCAGGTGGCAGAACCATCTGGAAGGGCAGGAAAGCGGTGATTACCGGTAGCGAGCCGCTTGAGATAAAAGAAATAAGCAAAGCCGAGCAGCTTGACGGCAAGCTTTCCTTCCAGCAGCTTGAAGACAAGTTCATGCATTCTGTCCTTGAAAACGATAAAAAAATCATTGATTCCGGAAAATTAATTAGTGATGTTATAAATCAAGGAATGTCTTCTTTTTCTCCTGACCTGATGTTTGAGCAGCTTGTGAAAAGCTACACTTTGGCCAAGCAGATCTACGGAGAATCAATGATAAGGCTTGTTTCCGGGTACGAGCCCGACTATGTCAAAAAAAACATAGGTATTCCTGAGTTTCAGCGCGAACTGAAGGAAAAGCTACAGGAAAAAATACAGGAGCTGAAGGACGACGGATTTGTGGAAAAAGACGGCTCACTGTCAGAAAAGGGAATAGAGCTTGCCTCATTGGTCCTGTATTTTGAGGAGCTGGACAAGATAATTCCAAAGGGAATGATAGGAGAGAAAGTAAGCAAAAAAACATTCATCTACGGCGAGAAGGAAAATGCAAGGGCTTACAAGCAGGGTGACAGGTACAGGGACATTGCGCTGAAGAAATCAATTAAACTGGCTATAAGAAGGGGACACCAAGATTTTGGCGAAAAAGACCTGCAGGTCAATGAAAAGCAGAGCAAAGGACAGACATACATAATATATGCCATGGACGCTTCCGGCTCAATGAAAGGCAAAAAAATAGAGGCGTGCAAAAAGGCGGGAATTGCGCTTGCTTACAAAGCCATAAATGAGAAAGACAAGGTTGGGCTTATTGTGTTCGGCTCAGAGGTAAGGGAATTTGTAGAGCCCACACTTGATTTTACAAGATTATTGAAGGAAATAACCAGGATAAGGGCATCAAAAGAGACAGACCTTGTATCTACTCTGAGAAAATCAATTGAGCTGTTTCCAAATGACACGATAACAAAGCATTTGATACTGCTTACTGACGCATTGCCGACAAAAGGCGACGAGCCGGAAAACTCAACTCTGGAGGAAGTCTCGGCTGCAAGAAGCATGGGCATCACAATCTCGCTTATCGGCATTAATTTGGATGAGAAGGGAAAAAATCTTGCTGAAAAGATAGTTGAGATCGGCGAAGGAAGATTATATATTGTCAGAAGCCTCGAGAATGTCGACCAGATCGTGCTGGAGGATTATTATAGTTATACTGCCTAACATGGTGCGGATTAATCAGCATTCCAGCCTGCATCATCGTCATTATATCCGATTTAGTATACTCTAGAGTATGGCCATGAGAAGTCAGAAAAGGGTTTAATCCTTTTTTTTGCGAAAGTGTCCTCAACCCGTCCAAGAAATTTCCGCTCATATTTCCAACACGAAGCATAGTTTTATCAGGATATGAATAAATCCTGCCTCTTGATGCCAAAACTCCCACCAAAAAGCCTAATTTCTGTTCATGAGTTTCTAATAAACTTGGAACAGTTCTTTGTTCTTTTTGGACTTCCATACCTATAGAATGCTGTAGCCAACTAACAAGTGCTAGCGAGTATATCTCAAAATTCGGCAAATTTTCAGTTAAATAATAATTTTCACCTCCCCGTACATATTGACTGCAGTGTGCAGTAGTTAAAATGATGTTATGAACTTTTCTAATCAATGGTAATAACACCTGTTCATGGAAATCAACATCAAAGTCTCTACATCCAATATTAACATCACTTTCTCTCTTCCTGTCATCTCCAATAGGCATAATTTTACCCTTACCATAGAAAATTCCCAGTAATTTTCCCTCTTCAAAACCTATTCTTATCGGTATCCTTATACTTTTTGCCCAGTCATACTGTGAAACTTCTAAGTCAGGCCACATAATTTTAGCCAACTTCAGATTACCTTGGTATGCTCCCAAATCTTCTCTCAAAAATTGAGTAAGTGGGATATCTAAGCCAAAAAATAATCTGGAAAGTTCTCTTCTGTCATGATATTTTCTGGATAAAGCTTTATAAACTGCCCTTACAGGAGGGCTGGTTTCATAAGAACCATCATCAACAAGAAGTGCTAAATTTTCTTCTGTAATCTGAGCCGATATATAAATGGGGTCGACATTAGCACTTCCTAATCTTTCCACTAGTGTTCTGGCCCCTTTAATAATTCTCTCATTGATAGTTTCTTGTGATCTTATAGCGTCTATATCACTCTCTGTGAGAAAATAAGCGACCATTAAATTCAAATCTCGTATCGCTTGTTCTCTATCAATAACTAACCTATTCATAAGATTCTGTTTAGTCATTTAACTTAAGAAATATTTTATCTTTAAAAGTTTAACTCTTTTTATAATGTAATAATAGTTACATATACATTTAAATACATTTAAAAAAATAAAACAATAAATGAAACTCCTTGCCTTTACCGACATCCATGGCTCTTTAACCGCATTAAGAAGAATTGAGCAAAAAGCCAAATCCGAAAACCCCGACTTGCTGGTCTGCGCTGGAGACATCTCCATTTTCGAGCACGGCATAGGATCAGTATTCAGAAGATTAAACAGGATAAATAAAACAATAATGATGGTTCACGGCAACCACGAGGATGCCTCGACTTATTCCAAATATTCAAGAATTTTCAAAAACATCGTTTTTATACACAAAAGGCATTTTACAGAAAATAATATGCTATTTCTTGGCTATGGCGGCGGAGGATTTTCCCAAAGGGACAGGGAATTTGAAAAATTGGCAGCAACATCATTCAAAAAATTAATCCAAAATAACAAAGATAAAAAAATAATATTTGTAACCCATGCGCCTCCGTACAGGACAAAGCTGGATAAATTGGGCAGGGATTATGCCGGAAACAGGTCATTCAGGGATTTCATTGAAAAATACAAGATTGACCTGCACATCTGCGGACATCTGCACGAGAATTTCGGAAAGGAAGATAAAATAAAAAATACAAGAATAATGAATCCGGGGCCTTTTGGGAAGATTGTTGAGATTTAAGGGGAAGTTCATAAAATTTTCAATGCGCGCGAGTGAGCCTGCAAAAATGTCGAACTAAAAAATGAAGTGAGTGCGGCATTCGCAGGCACCAAAAATTGTTTGCAGTATTTTTTAGGGAAATCAGGCGATATGTTTTTATACTAAAACATGCCTTATACAGCTGCAATGGGCGAAACAAACTTTGAAAAGCAAATACTCAGCAAATTGGCAAGCGTGGAAAAGAAGGTTGATTATATTATGGAATATATTGAAGATACAAAGTTAAGCGAAGAAGACAAGAAAGCTTTGGAAGAAGCGCTTAAAGAAGAAAAAGAAGGAAAACTTCTAAGCAAAAAGCAAGTATTTGGCTAAGATGGCCGATTTTCCATCAGAATTCTCCAGCAAGGCTGCCAAATACGTCAAAAAGCTCGATGCTATAACAAAGAAAAGAATTGGGGAGAAAATAGATAAGCTGGAAGAAAACCCTTTTCCCCAGGAAGTTGAAAGAGTTGAAGATTTTAAAGGAGAGAAGGTTTTCAGAGTGCGTGTTGGCGACCAGAGAATACTTTACATTGTCAGGTACAATCCAAACAAGCTCATTGTAGTTGATGCCGATAAGCGCTCAAGAGTCTACGATTGATTTTCCTAAAAAGTTTGCCTAATCTACAGAGATTGGACGAAGACAAAAGGAGAAATAATGGTAAGAATTAGTATAGTTAGGCGAAGTTTTTAGGTAAATATTTAATATAAAAACAATTTAAACTTATATTATGGTCAAGTTAATAACATTTTTTGATAAAATAAAAAAATTTAGGTTTTTATTGAACATTGTGAACATTCTTCTACTTACTTTGATTTTTACATACACCACCTCTTTGGTTTTGATAAATGGTAGTATAAGAATGCACATAGTAAGAAGTTACTTCCATAATACACTTTTGCTTAATCTGCTATTCGCTCTAGTATTTGTGTCTATCAACAAAGGTATATTAATATCAATGACGGAAAGAATCAAAAAAACTTCAAAGTACTTTAATATTACTCACGTATTAACCATTTTTAGTGGTGCTATTGTTTTAGGCGGATTTATCCTCTATCTAATCTATTTTTATATTAATTTCTTGAGAGATAATTTAGGTTTTGGGGAGGATGCCTTATCCTTAGCAGTTGATACAGGTTGGCTTTACGGATTTATTTTTCCTCTGTTCACTATACTATCCATCATTTTTACAATAACATTGCAAATCATACTTTTATCAAAAACAGAACAAATTAGCAGAAAAAAACTTATATTTCCCGTAATTGTGGCTAATCTATCAGCAATCGTTTTTATATTTATAATGATTTTTATACAAGATGCTATATTCCAACTAATTCATAGTTTCTTAGCCTTTTTTGGTACACCAGGCTAATTTTGGATGGGTGGTGGGGCGAGTGGAGGCAGGTGGATTGATTTTTTTGAATTTGTTGATGGAGCATTTTTAACAAAATCATAAAATGCAACTTTAAAAAATTATTTTTTACCTGAAAGAAAACCTAAAACATCAGTTAACATATATCAAAGCCATTATTTCGTTAGTAATTTCTTGAATGTAAATGCAAGTCAAAGTAAAAGAGTGTCCGCAAATGTTTGCCTAACACGTTTTTTGCGAACTTTGTGAGTGAAAAACTTGTGTTATGTGAACTCTCATTCAAACTTCATAACCCTTCCTTCAAAGTCTTCCTTCATAAGAAGAACAACTCTTGAAGGCTCGTGCTCGTCTATCAGCTTGTAATCAGCGTATTTGGCAATTTCCTTAGCAAATTCTTTCACTTCTTCATGCAGCGGCATGTTTGCCTGCTCCAGCCTTTCCCTTGACATCCCCACCCACATGTAAGCCTTGACTTCAACAAACATTGGCTGGCTCAATCTTATTATTTCAGCCCACTGCTCTGCATGAACCATATTCAATCCTCTAATCAAAGTAAACCTCAGGACAGTCCTTGACTTTTCCCTTATTTGGGGAAGCATGCTTAATGTCTTCATCAATCCCTGCCACGCATTCTTTATTATGGGCCTGTCTATTATATTAAATAATTCTTCATTTGGGGCGTCAACAGAAATATACAGCTGTGTAGGGGGTTCTTCAAGCAGTTTTGATATCCTTTCTGGCAGCAATCCGTTGCTCACGACAAATGTTGAAAAATTCTTTTTCTTGTACTCCCCAATAAGCTCTGCCAGTCTTGGGTAAAGGGTAGGCTCGCCGTCAAGGGAGATTGCAACATGCTGCGGCTGCATTGCCCTTTCAAACTTTTCATCTTCTGTCTTTGGGTTTCCGCCGAATCCAGACAATAATTTTCTCTGCGCCTCAATTGTTCCTTCAACTATATCTTCCGGAGCATCAATTCCTCCTCCCATAGCCGGCTCTGTATGATACCTCAAATCCCTCCAGCAGAAAACGCAGGCATTGTTGCATACAAATGTAGGGGTCATCTGGATGCACTGGTGGCTGTTGATGCCGTAAAATTTATTTTTATAACAGCCCCCTTCTCCTCTTAAGTCGCTTTTAGTCCAGTGGCAGGTCTTGACCCTTGTATGGTTTCCGACAGTCTCGTAACCCTGGTTCTTAAGCAATAATTTTACGTTTGCTTCTGTCATTTTGTTTGGTATTTTATTTATTTGTTTAGTATTGAGTTTGTTAAGTTTAATGATTTTTCGTAATGTTCAATCAAATCGAATTTATCAATGTTTTTCATTCAATATAAAATTCAAACCTTTTATGTAACTCATCAATGCTGAATATATGATTGCTAAATCCAAATCTATATAAATTTTGAGGTTTTTTAATATATTATGGACTTAAAGCCCGCATTAAAGCTGCTGGAGGAAAGCAAGGATTACAAAGGCTGGCATAAGAAGAACAAAGACTCTTATTTTTCATACGCCTTCAGGATTCCCCAGGAAATGCCCGATGAATGGCAGCTCGGCTTCTACGACAGAAAGAATGACAAAATAACGACCTTTGTCCTTAAAGGCAGCTCAGTCAGCATAAGGCCAGAAGAGGAAGTGTTCAAGAAAGAGGAAACAAAAATAAGCGGGATAGATATTGATAAGATAAAAATCACATTTGACGGTGCAATAGCCAAAGCCAATGAATTCCAGTCAAAAAATTACCCTAAAGACAAGAGCGTGAAGACAATAGCCATACTTCAGAACATAGCAAGCTACGGAAATGTATGGAATATCACCTATATCACAGAGTCTTTCAACACACTTAACATGAAGATAGACGCCTCAAGCGGCAAGGTGCTTGAGCACAATATCTCATCAGTTTTCTCTTTCAAGAAAGAATAAGTATGTGGCTTAACATGTCGGAAATCGCTAAATATCTATAATGAATTGTCGCGATTTCCGCTGATATGAGCGAGCGAGAGCAAGCTCTCGCATATCACTGCTCAAAAACACGCTACGTATGTAGTGTTTTTGACATAGCTTGGCTAAACTATACTTTCAAAATCTATATATTTTATTTGCGATTTCTTTATATACCACCTTATCGCAAAAAATATGTTTTCTTTGCGGTTAAAATGCTCAAGGTCAAAATAAAAAAATCTGCCGGCGCCAAAACGCCCTCTTATGCGCATAAAGGCGATGCAGGAATGGATTTGTACGCTGCTGAGGAATGTACGCTTAAGCCTATGGAAAGAAAACTGGTGGGAACCGGAATCAGGATTGCAATACCCCACGGCTATGAAGCCCAGATAAGGCCAAAATCAGGCTTGGCGATTGAGCATGGCATAAGCCATGCAAACTCTGTCGGCACGATAGATTCGGGCTACAGGGGCGAAATCAAAGTTCCAATGATAAACCTAAGCGACAGGCCGTATAGAATAGAGAAAGGCAAGAAGATAGCCCAGATGGTTTTTGCAAAGGTTGAAGAGGCCGTTTTCGAGGAGACTGAAGAATTAGATGAAACATCAAGAAATGAAAATGGCTTTGGAAGCACAGGATTAGACTAAAGAGGTGGATTTATGTCAAAAGATACAAGCAAGCCGATAAGGTTCAAGACGGTTCAGAAGAACACAAAGCTTGCCGAGTTTGTAGAGGAAAAAGAGCCTGATGAGAAGAAAAAAGAGTAGCTTATCATTAAGTTAAAATCTTGTCAACTTCTTTTTTTACATCATTAAAGACTTCATTCAGGCTTTTATCCGAGTCAATTATCCTTATATTGTCTTTCAGCAGTTTCGGCAGCTTTAGGAAATTCTCCCTTATCTTTTTCATGAACTCCAGCTGCTCGAATTTCTCCTTTTCCCTGCCTGCTATCCTTTTCAGCGCAATGGAAGGCTCGGAATCAAGAACAAATGCTATATCCGGTTTTTTGAATCCCTTGTTTTTGCCTATTAACGTTTTAATATTAAGGCCCTGGGCTCCCTGGAAAGCAATTGTAGAATAATAATACCTGTCGCAAATCACAATGTTGAGCTCATTATTGCCTGATTTTTTCAAAAACGGCCCTATAATGTTCTTAAGATGCTCCTGCCTGTCTTTTATGAACAGTTCAGCTATCTTTTCCCTGCTGCTTCTTGGATTCTTTTCCAGCCTCAGCATTTTCCTTATTTTGTTGCCGTATCTGCCGTGAGTCGGCTCCCTTGTCGTCAGAATCCTGTATCTCTTGTTTTTGGAGAAAAGGTAGTTGTGCAGCATCTTGACTATCTCGCTTTTTCCCGAGCCGTCAATTCCGTCAACAACTATGAACAGGCTGCTTTTCATGATTACTGAGAATTTACATCAATTTATTAAATTTGTGAAAAAAGCGTCAAAATTGGAGTTTGCCTATCGCAAATTTAAAATCATGAAAAGATTTCTTCTTTATTTTTAATAATTATATTGTCTTTTTTCTCTATTTCATCCATCAGCCCTCTAACCTCGTCTTTTGAATAATTCAGAAATTCATGCAGAGCTTTTAAAATATCGGCTAAATCAAAATATTGTATATTTTCTCTTTTGCAATAATTAACAACTTTCTTTTCGTTTGTTGCAATTATACAGCCTCTCTCCCTGCAAATTGCAATAGAATCCCTTTCACCGGATGAAAAAAGTCCGGAACTGATTTAATTCCAATTTTCTCTTTAGGCGTTAATGGAAGCACAATTATTTTATTTTGATTGGCCAAATTAAGAATTTTATCAACAAAAGAATAGCCTTTTCCTTTTGCAATCTTTAATTCGCTGTGCACATTTGGAGAAATATAGAGGGACCTTGCATTAAAAACCTCAAAAAGTACTTGAAACTTTTTAATTTTAGCAAATGTTGAAATTATGTTTGTGTCAAGAAGAATCATTGTGCTGATCTGGTTTTCTTAAGCAGGCTCATTTGGCTTCTCATTTCCCCCGAATCTTTCCCAGGAATTATAATTTTTATTCCTTTGTCTGCAAGAATTTCTTTGAATTCTATTGAAGTTAAGTCTGCCAGTTCAGCTGCCCTTGACAAAGTCACCTTATCTTCCTTGTATAATTCAATAGCTGCAGCAAGCTTCAGGTTTTTCTTAGTATCAAAGAAATATCTCAGCGCTTCTCTAACTACCTCTGACTTGTTGCTGTAATAGCCTGCTGCTACTACTCCTTCTATTTCCTCTTCATACCTCTTCGGTATTGAATAAGCGCTTGGCATTTTAATAATATATGATAATATTTGATATCTATTATTTAAATGTTTTCATTTCCTCGGCATTCTTCCTTTCGTAATATAGGTCTCTGATCTCATGATAGACTTTTGCCTGATCTTCGGAATTCAATTTATTATATGCCCTCATGATGTCCACATAGCAGTTTTTTGCAGACTCCAGGTCAAGATTCATCAGGGAATTTCTTGCGTCATTTATTCTCTTCTTTATGGCATCCAAACCGCCTAGTTCAATATCAGGCATTGGCATATTCTTTTCAGCCTTTTTCTTGAATAATCCGCTGAAAAGGGATTTTCTGCCCTGTTTTTTAGCTCCTTCTATGGCGCTTGTGATTTCTTCTTCAGCTTCCTCAATTTCTTTTGAATTTGCTTTTTCAGCATTTAAATCGCCGATTCCTAACTCTTCCAGATCCTTAAATCCCTGTTCAGGGCCAAGCTCATTATCAAAATTGAAGCCTTTGCCTAAATCAGAGAATTCTTCTTCCGGTATTTTTTCTTTTTCTTCTTTTTTTCTTAACTTTGCCTCTTTAGCCTTTGCTTTCTTTAATTTCGCCAATTCTCTTTTAGATGGCTTTTTTGGCTTTGATTTTGTTGATTTTAGTTCATGCCCTAAATCCAGCTCTTTTTCAGCATCATTGAACAGGTCATCAAATTGGCCGTCAGAAGCAGATTCTTTTGGCTCTTCCAGCTCCATGCTCGGAAACGGCGGAGGAGGCGGCAATAATTCATCAGTTTCAGCTTTTTGCCTAAAGAACAGCGATTTCAGCATTTTAACCTCTTTTTCATATCTTATA
The DNA here is from genome assembly GCA_016185845.1 of Candidatus Woesearchaeota archaeon. Taxonomy (GTDB): domain Archaea; phylum Nanobdellota; class Nanobdellia; order Woesearchaeales; family GW2011-AR4. The sequence continues at coordinate 13,766 of JACPMV010000011.1, forward strand.
ATTTATTTATTTTAAATACTTTGTTGTTTTACTCGGCTTTGATAAACTTCTCCTTTGACCTGAATCCTGAAGCAATCCTTACTTTTTTCTTCAGACGTTTTGACAGGAATTTTACAATCTCAATATTCGCCTTGTTGTCCTCAGGCTTTGCCCTGATGCTTATTATGTATGCCTTTCTGTTTGAGTCAAATCCCTCTATTTTATTCTCTCTTGAGCCTGGCTTGACTATGACCTTGAATTTGGCTTCTTTTATCTCCATTATGCCTTAATTTAGCCTGTTTGTTATATACTTAGTTTACCACTTTCCAATGATAAAAATAGAAAGGTTTATAAAGGATGATTTTTTCTCGTATTGTATGGAACCAGTACGAAAGAGAGTAGATGTTTACCATTATGAATCTGGTGTTGGCGAAATAATAGCCAGATTACTGAATAGATCTAATTATTCTGCTGAATATCTTCCAATATCTAGGGGCATGCCTCTAGGCAAAGTTGCTGAAGAGATTTCTGAAAGAAAACCAGATTTGGTATTTTTATCTCTTAATTTTGGATCTGCAATGATTGGTGCCAGTCGTTCTCAAGAAGGTTTAGAGGAACTAGTTAAAATAAGGGAAAAAAGCCAAGTGCCTGTTGTTATGGTAACTGGCGGTGACACAACTTATAGGGAAGAAGCATTAAGAAGAGGCGCTAATGGATATTTATTAGTAGGGCAATCTATGCCAGAAGAATTAATTACCTTAGCTGATAAACTAACTGGTCAGACTCAATCATAATCTCTCCACGTATGCCCGCATTTCTCGCATTTTAGGAACTTGGTTTCAGGCTCGTCTCCTGCTCTTGTCTGCACCAGCCAGAAATAAGCAGTCTTGTGCCCGCATTTGGGGCATTCGACAGTTGTCTTCGGCAGTGTCTGGAGCTCGCCTTTGTATACTACCTCAACTCCTTTTTCCTGCTTTGGGATGCTCTCTTTGACTGTAATGCCCTCTACATGGGTTGTCTTGTAGCCGCATGAGCATACAAGCATCTTCTTGCTGTCCTCTTTCCTGGGCACCAGTATCGAGCCGCATTTCGGGCAGAACATACGCTGAACTTCAGGCTGATTATATATAAATTTAACCTTTTTGGACAGCATCCCTGAGAAAGCCGATTATATCAACAAACCATATCTTTATGTAGCCAAGGAAAGGTATCCTGAAAACAGCGTTCCCGACAATCTGCTCCTGGCTTATCCTTGTTTCATCCAATGCAATATCGGATATGGAATTAGGGTTATTGTCGCCTTTGGTCTGGAAATAATAAATGCCGTTTTCCTGCCATTTCTTTACAACCCTGTGGATTATAGGGTCTTTTCTCGCGCTCCAGAACACTATTATGTCCCCTACCATCATATTTTCGGGATTTTTCCCCTTAAGCACCATGATGTCGCCTTTGTTGAAGCCGCTTTTTGAAGGGAACTTGGTAAAGTCGCCTTTCATAATGCTGTTTGACTCATACCATTTTCCAGATTTTTCCCACCAGGAGCCAAAATCTGAATTGTGCTCCATGCTCTCGCTTACAACAGCAACAACAGGATGAGTTGTGCTGAGAATAAATCCAAGCCCAGGATAAACAACAAACTTAATCAGCACAAAAGCCAGTGCTATATTTACAATCCAGCTCCATGCGCTGTTATCCTCCCAAATGAAATGCCAAACCTTTTTCAATGACTTCCTATATCCATCCATATATGCCTGTCTTTTCAAAAGGAATAAAAAGGTTTTCATTTATCATTAAAGAATCAGCAAAATGGAACAAAAAAAACTAAAATTTGCAAGGCCAAACTATTACCAGGGGATACTGCAGCTCAGGGACGTGAATGATGAGGTATACGGATTCGTGCAAAGCCAGATCAGCAAAAGGGATGATGCTGCCGTGACAAAGACAGTCAAATACCCAAATGGGCTGGACTTGTACATAACCTCGCAAAAATTCATCAAGATTATCGGCAAAAAGCTCAAGGAGAGCTTCGGCGGCCAGATTACAACAAGCGCAAAGCTGCACACAAGGAGCAAGTCAGGCAAGGACCTGTACCGGGTTAATGTACTTTTCAGGCCTGCAAAATACAAGAGGGGCGACATAGTGACTGTAAGGGGGGATAAAGTCAGGCTGCTCCAGGTCGGAAGAAGAATCTTCGCATTGGATCTGAAGACAGGAAAGAAGATCATGATAAGGATCGAAGACCTGCCGTTAGCCGACTCCCCATAAATTTATAAGCAAAATTGCTCTTCTTGCCGTATGAAATCCGTGAAAGGCACCGTAGTCAGCGGCCTTGGCGAAGGCGCATATTTCATGTCCATGGAGCATTACAAGGAAGAAATAAAAAAAAACCTTGGGTTTGATGCATATCCGGGAACTTTAAACATCAGGATAAAAGAAAACCGCGAAGATTTATTAAAAAGCGCCAAACAAATAAAAATCAGCGGCTTTGCTTCAGGCAGCAAAACATTTGGAGGTGCATCCTGCTGCAGGGCAAAAATAAAAAGCATAAGCGGGGCAATCATAGTCCCTGATATAAATAAAAATCCCCAAAATATTTTAGAATTCATCGCGCCTGTCCACGTAAAATCCAAATTAAATCTGAAAGATAATGATGAAGTTGAGATTGATTTTTTATGAAAAACCTGCCACAAAAATTTGTTGTATCAAAAGCGCCAAAAGAGTATTTAGAGCAAGGATTTACACAATGCGGCGCTTATTCTGTCAAGGGCGTTCTTAGCGCTTATGGGAAAGACGTTAAACAACATCCCAGAGATTATTGGCCGCATTTATTTGGCAAATACACTTCTCTAGGCAGAGGCACCAGTACTTGGCCGAAAGTTCTGCAATCTTATGGGGTGCCTGCGGAAAAAGGGGATGTTAAAAATTTATCTGATGAGCAGCGAATAAATTTATTGAAAAAAATCATCAGCGAAGATCGCCCAGTGATGCTAAGGATAGGAAACGGCTATTCAAAAAGCGGGGAATATAGCCAATTTCGCGCTACTTTCATTGGGCACTGGATAACTTTATGGGGATATAATGACAAAGAACAAGCTTTTTATGTTTATGATTCCTGCATTCCATTGAAAAGGCACGATAAAACAATCCAGATTGGCAATACTAAAAGAACATACCAAGAAATCCTTCGAGACTGGGGAAAAGGCTTTCCGTTCCGATGGAGATATTCATACATAACCATTAATAATAAAAAATAATAAAATGGCAAAAATAGGAATAGCAGACACGACATTTGCAAGGGTTGACATGGCGTCTTTTGCCATCGAAGTAATCAGGAAAAATTCAAAAGCAAAAATAGAGCGCTACACTGTCCCGGGATTCAAGGACTTGCCGGTTGCGTGCAAGATTTTAATTGAAAAATACAAATGCGATATTGTAATGGCATTGGGAATGGCAGGCAAAGCAGCAATAGACAAGCAGTGCGCTCATGAAGCATCCCTCGGTCTTCAGCAGGCCCAATTGATGGCAAACAGGCATATTCTGGAAGTTTTTGTCCACACGGATGAGGCAAAGACAGAAAAAGAATTATATAGCATAGCAAAAAACAGGTCCGAAAAGCACGCGCTTAATGCTTTGGGATTATTGAAATCCAAAACAGCGTTGACAAAATATGCGGGTAGAGGGAGAAGGCAGGGAAAAAATGATGAAGGCCCTATAAGGAGGAAATAATGGCTGAAAAATTAGGAATGGTCGTTTCGACATTCAACTACGAAATCACAGGAGAGATGGCCAGAAAAGCCCAGCAAAGGGCAAAAGAGGTAGGTGCAAGAATAGCCAAGGTTGTCGAAGTGCCCGGCTCATTCGAGATACCTTTTGCAGTCAAGCAGCTGCTTGAGGACAAGAATATTGATGCAGTGATTACACTTGGCACTGTCATAAAAGGCGGCACAGACCATGACGCAGTTGTTGCCCATGCAGTTGCAAGAAAGATACTTGACCTGTCATGCGAGTACGATAAGCCTGTCTCTTTGGGAATCTCGGGCCCCAACATCACATGGCAGCAGTCAGAAAAAAGAATCGAGGAGTATGCGATAAGGTCTGTTGATTCTGTTGTCAAGATGCTGAGAAAGGATTAGAAAAACTTCTGCAGGCTCGCTTCAGCCTTTTTCTTCTTTATAATTTTGCTGACAACCTTCCTTATCTTTTCCTGCTCGTTCAGGGAATTCAAAAATAATCTTCTTGTTCTCTTATTAAGGATATTATGCTCAAGCATTTTTGCCAGTTCATCCGGCTTCAGCCCGACATTTTTTACAATAGCGGCAAGCCTCTCAACATTTGTTTTTTTGAACTCTTTGAGTATCTCATCGCTGTCCAAAATGCTTGCTAAGAACTCTTTTCTTGAAGCAGAGGTGAATGAGTCATTGACAAGCAGCTTTGCTGCCTTTGACGGCTCGCTCAGCAAAAGGTATTTTGTCAGCTGCAAAGTCCTTATTATGTCATTTTTGTAATATTGGGTGTCGAGCTTTTCAATGACATCATAGATTATATTCTCAAACTCTATGACTTGCACATTCTTTTCATTGAACTTTTCTATTATCTCGCTTTTTCTGGATTTTGGCACGGCGCCCAAAACCAGCACCCTCCTTATATTCTGCCCTGTCAAAGAAAAATTCCTGATGTAGCTGCCGATGGCGCTCTGAACGTCTTTGCTGTTAAATTTATCCTCAATTATTTTGCCTACTGACTTGTCAAGGTTTGCTGTATCGGAAATGTCAAAAACCTTTGGTTTTTGAGCATGCTCGGAAATCGCTTTGCGATTTGCCGACATGTTGTTGGTGATGGAGCAGCTCACTTCCACATGAAGAACTTCATTAACCTTGTCCTTGTCGAATTTCAATGCCAGAATCCCGCAGTCCCTGTTGCTGGAAGTCTTGATATTGTTAACAGTGAAAAGGCCTTTCTTGTTGTACCAGTAGTTGACTATTTCCTTTTCAGCGCTCAAATAACCAATCCCCCTATTAGCTGATATATCTAAGATGATTTATAAGGTTTTTGTTTTCAGGTTGCATTGAAATCTTTCTAATTACTCTGCAGCTCCATCAAATTCAATCCTGTTTTATCATTATACTTTCTCCCAACTTCAGAATCCAGTCTTACCAGAAAAATCTCGCACGTGAATGAAACAGTCGCTTCTTTCAGGTGGCCGGCTATTGCTTCCATATTCGCATCTCCAAATACTGCATGGCAGTGGACATGGATTTCTCTATTGAGAGTCGTTATATTACCATTCAGGCTGACTATTTCCAGCGGCTGCCTGAACAATTCAAAATTGTACTTCTTCTTGCTTTCAATGTAAAATCCAAATTCTGCCTCATCGGCAGCGCCTATGCCGTTGAAATGGCCGCATTTTATGCCGTTCTTTGCGCAGAAGCTCTTTATTGACTCCAGTATTTTTTCCCCTTTATCAAGCCTTATAACATAGCTATTGCCTATTTTTTTGAAGTTCATTAAAAATCACTATTTTTTCCTCAAAATAATTATATTTCCCCTTCCCTTTTTTATCTTTTCTATTTCCCCCTTGTGTTCAAGCTCGGCAATCATCAGGCTTATCTTTGCCTCTGACAATGGAATCTGCTTTCTTATGTCTTTTTGCGTAGCCCTCCCCCCTTCTTTTTTTATTATTTTTATTATCTGCCAAAGATCATCTTCATTGTCCTGCATTCCCTCGCCTGGTTTCGGCTTTTCATGCCTTCTCGTTCTTGAATAGTAAACAATACCGACAATAATGCCTAAAACAAGCAATACAGCAAATACAATCAGCAAAATTCCGTCTTTATTTCCGGTTTCTTCGGCAATACTCCCATTCACATCAATGCCGGGATCCTCAACCCCTTCCTCAATGTCAGGAAATAAAATCAGGTCAAGAACATAATTTCCGTCCTGGCTTATGGTTATATTCTCCTGGACAGAAGCCAGTACTTCGCTCTTCTGCATCAGCTGAGCTTTGATTGAATACCTTCCGTTGGGCACATTGAATGAATAAGTGCTGTTTTGCGCAACATAAAACTGCTTCGGGCTCGTATTTATCTCAACCCTTGCATTGCTGACTTTCTTCAATGACAGGTCGTAAACAGTGCCGTAAATAGTTGCCGCACTGGAAAGATTAACTAATAATATTATTGCAAATAGATAGATAAAAAATTTGGTCATCGGCATAAAAATCAGTAAATAATGCGCCTATAAAAATATTTTGGAATCGAAAACTAATTTTAGCAGCTTTAAAGTGCCATACTATTCTAAATAATCCCCATAAACTGAAATAAGCCAAAATAAACCTTTGTAAAGCTTTAAACCATATAAAAAAGCCTTTTTTTCCGGCAAAAAAAAGTGTGTTTATAAACAAGACAGGATATACAACCTGCAGGATTGATTTTAAAAAATAAAAATAAACAAAATTAATCAAATAAAAATCGGAGGTAATCGAAAAATTCAAAATTTTTCGGAACCTCCTCATGTTAAACATTCGGAGGCAATAAAAATGAAAAAAATATATGCATTGGGAATCATCGCGCTATTTTTGTTTAGCTTGGTGCCGGCAGCTTTTGCAGAAAGCGGCAGCTCAGATGATTCTAGGACAGAAATAAGGACAGAGGCTAGAAATAGCGATGATTCTGTAAAAACAGAAACAAGAGCAGAAGCCAGAATTAAGGCAAATAATAATGAAACAAGAGCCGAGACAAGGCTGAAATTGGAAGCAAGGGCCGGAGCCAGGGAGGAATATAAGGAAAGATTAAAAATTCTAAAAGAAGGCAGTAGGGCAAAGCTGGAAGCTTTAAGCGAGGCAAAATCAGACGTCCTTGCCAACCTTAGCAGCGACAGGCTGCAGAAGATAGCAGAGCTTGACAAGAGGCAGATAGAAAGATTGTCAGAATTAAATGTCAGGAATCTTGAGAAGATCTCTTCATTGAAAAAAGAAAGGCTGGAAAGGCTTGCAGAGCTTGAAAA
>JACPMV010000057.1 GCA_016185845.1 Candidatus Woesearchaeota archaeon
ACCGGATGAAGCAGCTCGAAGAATCTAACATCATAACCGGCTACAGCGCAATAGTTGACATGTCAAAGCTGGGCTATTTCAGCTTCAGGGTTTATTTCAAGTTCCAGCAGACTACAATTGATGAAGGCAGGCAATTTGTTGATTATGTCAGAAGCAACCTAAAGCAAGTCTGGACAATAACCTCGATGCATGGCAAATGGGATTATGCCTTGTTTTTAGGTGTTAGAAATATCGCAGAATTCCACAATATATGGGACACAATAATGCTGGAATACAAGCCGAAAATAAAAACCTACAATGTAGCTGTCTATGCCCCGGTCTATAATTTCAACAGGAAATTTTTCATGGAAAATCCGCAGGACGCAATAGAAAGATTTTATGGTGCTGGAGAAAAAGAGGATATTGACGAATTGGACTGGAAGATAATTGAGATTTACTCAAACAATGTAAGGCAGTCATCTTTGGAGATTTCAAAAAATTTGAGCGTGTCGTCAGATACTGTAAGGGCAAGAATAAAAAAGCTTGAAGACAGAAAAGTCATAACCGGCTATAAGATCGGGCTTAATCTTGAGCCGCTTGGCTATGTGTCCTACAGGGTTGACCTGCAGCTATTGTCAACAAAAAAAAACAAGGAACTGTTTGAGTTCTGCAAACGGCATCGTTTTATTTACCAAATAAACAAATCCATCGGAGGAGCGGATTTCGAGATAGAAGTAATTGTGAGGGATTTGGCTCATTTATTGAATTTGATTGATGAAATAAAAACCACTTTCAAAGATGTCGTCAACGACGTTGATTATTTCGGGTTTTCCACATTCCACATACTGCAGTACATACCTGACTAAAATTTACTATAAGAATAATCTGATAGGAGATTATTACTGAATTGTTGTAGGATCTTTTTTCTTTTTATCCTTTTCGCCTCCTGGCGGAATTGGGGGCAATCTGCCCGGACCTCTTCTCGGACCCCTAATCCGCGGAATTCTTCTCAATGGAACAGGGAGATCATATTGTGGAGGGTATTCTGGTGGTCGCCTTATAATTTCAGGCGTCTCGGCACTATATGCAGCCAAGTGCATACCTTCAACAAGCTGAGAGATATCAAAAACTGCACTTGGCTGCTGAGTAGCATGATAAGCTGGATTTTGAGCGATATTTTGAGGCGGTTGAGTATATGGAAGAACGTAAATAAGAAAATTTCCACGACTTAAGTAAACCCTATTGTCCAAATTCATGCTAAGTTGGATAATCTGATTTCATTTAAAAATTTATTTGTCTTTTTCTTTATAAGTGAAATTATCGGATTTTAACTTCAAACCAATTCGATATTATAACAAAATATTTATACTTCTTTAGCTTACATAAAAAAGCAGTAAAATGATTCAAAAAAATATTTTGGTTTTGGCAATAATCTTAATTGCGTTACTTTCAGCCTGCCAAATTGAAACGCAGAAAGAAATGGTTAAAAAAATAAGCACAAGAGCCGGAGATTTAACATTAAAATACGAAAACGGGCAAACGACTTTAAGCGGCATTCTTCAAAGATCAACACCATGCGTCAACTGGACTGTCCAGATAGGCAGCACAAAAGACCTGCCGATATCAAGTGTCAATATAGATGTCTTTAACAGCAACAAAGGAGCAATCTGCATACAGGTTCTTGGAGAGCCGCAGGAGATAAAAGAAACAATATCACAAGTGTCGGAAAACACAGGATACACTGTAAAATTTGAAGAAGAATTGGTATTTTCAGGCAAGCTGGAATAAAAATATTTATATACAACCATAATCAATAGAAAATGAACTTAAAATGCCAATAAAAAGCCAATTAAGCAAAATAAAGGAAAACTGGCTGCTGCTCGTTATAGTATTGATTGTAGTGGCATTTCTTAATTTTGGGAATACTGCCAGTTTTGGCGGCATTTCCTCATTAGCGGAAGGAATAGGATTTGAGAAAATGGCAGCCCAGGATGCTGCATATTCAAGAGGATACGGAATTATTCCTTCGCCTTCATACGGCGATTTTGCGCCTGATGTCACGGACAGAAAAATAACAAAATCATCAAGCATAACTATAGAGACTGAAACAGGCAGCTTCCAGGATGCAGAGTCCAAGCTTAAGTCAATAGTAAAGTCAACAAATTCATATCTCCTAAATGAAAATGTCAACAAGTATGATTCTGGATGGAAAACCTACTACAGCGGCACTTACCAGATAAAAGTTGACAGCAGGAAGTATAATGATATAATTTCCCAGTTAAAAGGCACCGGGGAAGTAAAATCCTTTAGCGAAAATGCAGAGGACATAACCGGCTCTTACAAAAACCTGGAGATTGAGCTTGATGCCGAAAAGCAGAGGCTGGCAAGATACCAAGAAATGTATAAGGAGGCTATCCTAACGGCAGATAAGCTGCAGATCAGCGACAGGATTTTCGACCAGGAAAGGACAATAAAATATCTTGAAGATTCAATCAAGAACATGGACAAGCAGGTCGATTATTCCACAATATATGCCACGCTGAATGAAAAGCAGTCAGAGTACGCAAACATCATATTTGTCAAATTCTCAGACCTGGTCAGGAGCCTTGTTGAAAGCATAAATGGTTTGCTAACTCTAATTTTTGTTGTTGCCCCTTACGCGGTTGCAGCGGCGATTTTGTGGTTTATTGTGAGGCTTTTTAGGAAAGGGAAGGGCAAGAAATAGTTATTTAACTACAGCTCAACCTTAACTTTCTTCTCTCTGATATTATTTAGAATTCTCTATTTTCATCTTAAAATTGGTATTTACTCCGAATAATTTTTATATGATTTAATAATATCCCCTACATATGACAGTAATTGAAGGAGCAGAAGGTTTATTTGAAATAGTAAATGATCCAAAAATCATAATAGAAGTTGTTAAATCTAAGAATGGAATTTTTGCTTATATGGCAAGCTGGTGTGGTCCTTGTATAAGGGCTGTAGACCAGCTAGTTCTGGAGGCTTCTTTGAATGATAGATTATTAGAAGAGCTATCTTATAGAAATTTAAGATTGTTGTATGTTGACGCAGATAATGAGAGATTAATGGCCGCATCTCCTCACGGGAGATACTTAAAAAATATACCTACATTTTTTGGTCATGTGGGTAACAAATTAAAGGCATATCAAGGCCCACTAAATACTGATGAGTTTATAGAGTTACTGGAAAGATGGTACGGACCTAAATCTCAACATTAATTTTCTTCTCTTTGATATTATCCAAAACTTTACTCAAGAATTCCTCAGCTTTCACATCAAATAGCACTTTCCCGTCCAAAGTCCTGACAGCAACAGTCCCGCTATTTTCTTCTTTCTCCCCAACTGTCAAAATCAATGGAATTTTATCCAATTGCGCTTCCCTGACTTTCTTGCCTATGCTTTCTGTCCTTGAATCTACCTCAACCCTAAGATTGCTTTCATCAAATTTCTCTTTCAGCTTGTTTGCGTAATCATTAAACCTGTCCGCAACAGTCAAAATCCTGATTTGAACCGGGCTTAGCCATAACGGGAACTTTCCCTCAAAGTGCTCGATTAAGATTCCCATAAATCTCTCAAGAGACCCTAAAACTGTCCTATGCAGCATCACGGCATTATGCTTGGAATTATCCGCGCCTTCATACTGCACCTCAAATCTTTGCGGCTGCTGGAAATCAAGCTGTTCTGTTCCGCACTGCCAGCTTCTTCCCAAGGCGTCTTTGATGTGAAAATCTATTTTAGGGCCGTAAAATGCACCTTCTCCAGGGTTCAATTTGTATTTTACATTATTTTCTTCAAGCGCTTCCTTCAATGACTGCTCGGCTGATTCCCAAAGTTTAGGGTCGCCCATGGCTTTTTCAGGCCTTGTGCTTAATTCAACATGAAAATCAAAACCGAATATATCTCTGTAAACATAAGTTGCATTTTTAATAAGCGATTTTATCTCCTGCTTGACTTGTTCAGGAGTGCAGAAAACATGGCAGTCATCCTGGGAAAATTTCCTTACCCTCATTAATCCGCCAAGCGTTCCCTTTAATTCATTTCTGTGCAGCGGAGCAAAATCGGCGATTCTTACCGGCAAATTCCTGTAGCTTCTTGTTTGTGCCTTGAATATGAGTATATGGCTGGGACAATTCATAGGCTTAAGAGCAGCCTCTTTGTGGTCCATCTCAACTTCAAACATATTTTCCCTGAAATGGTCCCAATGCCCGGATTGCTTCCATAATTCGCTGCCGTAAATCAGAGGCGTTATGACTTCCTGATATCCCCATTTTGTGTAAAGTTCCCTCAAAAAATTTTGGAGGGTTAGGTATATCCGAGCTCCTTTCGGATGAAATAATGGGCTTCCCGGGGACAATTCGCTGAAGCTGAACAAGTCAAGCTGCTTGCCGATTTTCCTGTGGTCCCTTTTTTCCGCCTCTTCCTGCTGCTTCAGGTATTCGTCAAGCTCTTTCTTTGCTGGAAATGCAACTGCATAAATCCTTGTCAGCATGGGGTTTTTTTCAGAGCCTCTCCAGTAAGCTCCTGCAAGTTTAGTTAGTTTGAAGGAGTCCTGCTTTATTTTTTTCATTGATGAAAGATGTCCTCCCCTGCACAAATCCCAGTAATCTCCTGATTTGTAGAATGATACTTTTTTTCCTCCCTGGGAGAATTCCTCTATCAATTCGTGCTTGAATTGGTTGTGGGGATATTCCTTTTTTGCCTCTGCGGCGCCCAAATCATGCCTTTCAAACCGGTCCCATTTCGGCAGGATCTCGCGCATTTTAGCCTCTATCTTCGGCAAATCCTCTTCAGTTATCGGTTTTGAGAATTCAAAGTCAAAATAAAATCCATTCTCTATTGCAGGGCCGATTGTCCTTTTTGTATCAGGCCATAGCTCCATGACAGCAGCCGCCAATAAGTGCGCCAGGCTATGGCGAAGGCAGTCCAGCCCTTCTTTGTCATTTAAAGTAATGACTTGGAAATTGGCGTCTTCATTGATTGGCGCATTTAAATCAGCTAGGTTTCCGTTTACTTTGGCTGCAACTGCATCTTCCGCAAGCCTTTTCCCGATGCTCTTGGCTATCTCGGCGGCAGTCGTCCCTTTCGGAAAATCCTTAACGCTTCCGTCTGGCAGTGTTATTTTGATGTGTGTCATTTTTAGTGTTTATTTTGCATTTTGTTTATATATTTTGTCAAAAATTTAATTTAAAGCAATGGGCAGCTTTACGCTGTTGTTGTGGTTGTAGAAGTAATTAAAGCTGTAGAAATTCCATTTATGGGTGCTGAGATAATACGCGCCATTACAAGGGAATAAATAATGCCCATATTTAAAACTTTCTCCAAGAATATGAAAAACCAAAACATTTATATATATTAATATTAATAATAATAAATAATCTATTATTTTTACTAAAATTATTACTTTTATTAAAATGGAAGCGAAGTTCATAGGCAAGGCAAAGCTCACGAAGCAGGGACAATTGACTCTGCCGCGGGAAGCCAGAAAAGACTTAAAAATAAGCGCTGAATCCGAGGTTTACTGGTACGAGCTGAATGACATGCTTCTGGTGGTCAAGAGTATAGTAAACCCAAAGGAAATAGTAAGCTTAATACTAAAAAAGAGGAAAAAGTAAGATGGTAGCTCTGCCGTTTGCAAGGCCTATCGGGCTTTTGGCGCTCATAGGCGCATTGATTTTCATAATCCTGTACCTAAGGAGGCCAAAGCCCCAGGATAAGGTCATACCTTCATTGATGTTCATAATGCAGGAAAAGAAGAGGTCAACCCAGTATTCTTTTTTCCAGAAGCTGATGACAAATCTCCTGTTTTTGCTGCAGCTCCTTTCAATTCTTGGATTGGGAATTGTCGCGGCAGCTCCGTTTGCCAAGCTAAATTATGATGTTACGCTGGAAAACACAGTTGTGATACTGGATGTCAGCGCATCAATGCAGGCAAAGGAAAAAGGAATCTCAAGATTTGACAGGGCTTTGGGCGAGGCAAAAAAAGTCCTGAGCGGCAGGAACAGCATCATAATGGCCGAGAATATTCCGCTGATAGTCCTTGAGAATGAAAACAGCGAAATAGCGCTTGATGTCTTGTCCAAGATAAGGCCAAGGGCAACAACAACCAATTTGGGGGATTCTTTGCTGCTGGCAAAAGATATTCTTGGAGACAAGCCGGGCAGGATTGTTGTATTCAGCGATTTCGTGTCAACGGAAGGCCCGGACATCGGAGTTGTAAGGGCAGCGCTTGTGTCTGAAGACAAGATAGTGGAATTCATAGACGTCTCTAACAATGCAAAAAACGCCGGCATAATAAAGCTTGAAGTGACAAAATACAATACAAAAGTCTATATAAAAAATTTCAATGACGCCCCTGCCCAAAGAAACATAAAGATAGTAAGAGACGGCAAAGTCATAACGCAGACAAAGGTTACAATAGCGCCAAACTCCATTGAAAATTTCATTTTTGAGACGCCTGCAGGAGTATCGAGCATAGAGCTGGAGCCAAAGGATGATTTGGAAGTAGATGATATAGCCTATATTGCAACCCCTCCAAAGCTAAAAAACAATGTGCTGCTGATAACAAACGAAAAATCAAGCAATCTGGAATTGGCTTTGGGAGCGGCAAAAGACATAGAGCTTAATGTTGTAAATCCGCCAGTGCTCACCATAAACACTAAGAAAGAAAAGATAGAGCCTTACAGCCATGATGTCATAATAGTTTACAAAATAAACAATGTGAACAAAAGAGAAGGCATTGTTCCCGGCACATTCGATGACATAGAAAGCTATGTGGAGAAAGGGGGAAATCTGATGGTTGCTGCCCAGGATGACTTAAAGGAAATAAACATGAAAAGCCTTCCTGTTGTAGACCTAAAAAGCAAAATAAGCAAGCCTACCAAAGTCTGCGTCGAGACAATAAATCAGATAACAAAGCAGTTTGAAAAGGAGAGATGCTTCACGACAGCGGGCATGTATTTTGGGGCTGACGCAAATAAGAATACGATAACTTTCGCATCTGCAGACGACAAAACTCCGATGATAGTCTATGGGGAAAAGAAAAAAGGCAAGATTGTTTATTATGGAATATTTGACGAAGCAAGCGACTTCAAGACTTTGCCTTCCTACCCGATATTCTGGAGTTCCATGGTGAATTTCCTTGCAGGGGCCGAGGATATCAGGGAATTCAACCTGAAGACGGGAAAAATCGCGACAATAAGCGAGCAGAGCGTCAAGACTCCGTCATCATCACTTAAGACATCAAAGCTTCTTATGGACGAAGCCGGCATTTACGAATTCGACGGCAAGAAATATGCAGTCAATCTTCTTGATGAAAAAGAGTCGGATATCAGCCTGCCGTCTAAAGTCGAGAGCAGAAAGGAGCGTGAAGAGCTGATTGAGGGCCAGAGCAGGGAGCACGCCTTCAACCTTGAATTTTTGATATTGATTTTTGTATTTTTGTTCATGCTGGCGGAATTCCTTTACATAAAAAGAAGAGGCGACTTGTAGATGGCGATTGTAATACCCGATTACAGCAATATATACTGCCTGTCAAAGTACTGCGTCAGGTATTCCTATGTGCTGATAGCCATAGTGCCATTATTATTGTTCCTGTTCTGGTTCACAAGGAAGACTTTCGTAAAGTTCGGCAACAGGCTCGAGCTTGAGGCTTATCTTAAATCAAAAAAGACCGACAGGAGGATAATACTTGCATTAAGGAGCATTGCATTTATATTCCTGATGCTGGCAATCGCATCGCCTTTTGTGCTCGAAAGCAAGACTGTTCAGGGCGACCCGAGGCTCCTTATCCTGATTGACAACTCAAGCTCCATGCAGCTTTATCATCCCGACATTGCCAATGACCTGTATAAAAAGCTTGAAGGCAGCATAAGGGTTGAAAGAAGGACCATTGCAAACGGGGAGCATTCTACAATAGGCAGCGGCATACTGAACAGCATCGAGGGAAATGACAATGTCCTTGTCGTTACTGACGGGGTTAATAACGAAGGCAAGCTTTTAGGAGACATAATGCTTTTTGCATCGGGGATAAACTCGTCTGTGAGCACCCTGAAGATGGAGCCGATAAAAAATGATGTTGGAGTTGTGATAGAAGGCCCTCCTGAACTGATCAAGGACACTGAAGGGGATTTTGTTGTTAAAGTCGCAGTTGTCGGAAAAAATATACCATATACCCTACAGGTCACTTATGACGAAACAAACTTGGTGCTTGAAGAGCAGGCTAGTTCCAGCAAGGCTTTTGCTTTCTCAAGAAAGTTTCCGGAAGGGGAATACCACAGGCTGACTGCCAAGCTGATTGATGTCGGCGATGCAGACCATTTCAAAAACAATAACGAATACTACAAAAGCATAAAGATAGTTCCAAGGCCCAGTGTTTTGTATGTTACAGAAAAGCCTTCTCCTTTGGCAGCTGAATTAAACAAGATTTACAAGGTTGAGATTGCAGGCTCCCTTCCTTCAGATATCTCAAATTATATGTCTGTCATCTTCAATGACATAAGGGCGTCAAAAATATCTCCTAAGATGGATATGCTCAGCGACTATGTTTCCGACGGGAACGGCCTGATATTTATCGGAGGAGAAAGCTCATTTGAAAGGGGCGGCTACAAGGGAACTTTGCTTGAGACATTGCTGCCTATAAAGATTGGCGCAAGCGAGGAGCAGAACAAAAGCGACATAAATGTGGTTGTTGTGATTGACATTTCCCACGGCACAGAAGACTATGTTGCAGTTGAAAAAGCCCTTGCATTAAGCGTCATAGACAGCCTCAGCGAAAAGAACAATGTCGGAGCCGTAGCTTTCAACACCCAGGCTTACCAGATTGCCGAGATAAAGACGCTAAAGGAGCACAAAAAAGAATTAAAAGAAAAAATATCGAGGCTTAAGTTTGACGGCCAGTCTTTCTTTAACCTTGGCCTGGAAGGGGGATACAGCATGCTCAGCAAAGTCGGCGGGAGCAAGAATATAATTTTCCTAAGCGACGGCAAGACGACATACAACAAGCTGAGGGAAGATACTTTAAGCACGGCAAGAACAATAAATTCTTTAGGCACAAAAATATTTGTCGTTGGAGTCGGGACAGAAACAGACGATTTGGCAACAGACAACAATCTTTTCCTCGCTAATATAGCTGCATTGGGCGAAGGGATTTATTACAAAAGCGATGCATCAAACAAGCTTAAAGTCCAGTTTGCCGACAAGGATGAGACAAAAGGCGAGGAATTTTACAACACATTAGTGCCTATTGACACAACTCATTTCATAACTCTTGGTCTTGATGATCTGCAGGCGACAATTTCAGGATATAATTACGCAGTGCCTAAGCCGTCTGCAAGAACGCTTGTGACAACCCATAAAAACATCCCAATACTTGTAGTGTGGAGATTCGGGCTTGGCAGGGTCGTAAGCATCACGACAGATGACGGCTCAAAATGGGCAGGAGCCTTATTGACCAAGAAAAACTCAAAGCTGGTTTCAAGGAGCATAAACTGGGCCATAGGGGACTTGGGAAGGAAAAAATCCTACGATGTCACAATAAGGGACACTGTAATCGGAAAATCAGCAAATGTAAATGTAATCTCAAGGGAAATGCCAAAAGCAGAGGAGCTTGAGTTCGCAAAGATAGACACAAACTTCTACACTGCAGCCTACACGCCAAAAGATATAGGATACAGGGAAATTTTAGGCGCAACGTTTGCCGTTGATTACAATGATGAATACGCAAATCTGGGCTCAAGCCCCGAATTCCTCGGCCTTGTAGAAAAGACAGGCGGCAAGGTTTTTGAGCCGGGCGATACCGCAGGAATAGTTGAATTCGTAAAGGCAAAATCGAAAAGAATAAAAATCGACAGCACAGATTACCGGTGGCCTTTCGCAATTATGGCAATGCTGCTGTTTTTGAGTGAGATTGGCATCAGGAGGTACAGGGAGAATGTACAAAAGTAGGGATTTATTTTATTTTAAAAATTTGATAAAAAATATGATTAATTTAAAAATAATGAGTTTAAATCGTAATGTTTCGTGCGTGTGATTTGTGAGCGAGTTCGCAACGAAGCTCACTCGCATGTCACTTGGAAAGCGCAAGTGGAGCTAAAAGAATTAAGCGTTTGGACGCATTAAACGAAAAATCCATTAACGTCAAACATTAACTAAAAATAAAATAAAAAAATCCAATAAAAACATTAAAAAATTACAAATAAAATGGCCGTAATGAAAAAAGACGTGAACCTGGGATTGCTTCTGCTCATAGTGGCGGCATTAGTAATGTTCAGCGGATTTACCGTCTATTACCAGACTACCTTCAAGAATGTCTCGGAAAGCTTTGAGATAAAACTGAAGGAGCTCGAGACCGTTGAAAGGGACCTTCAGGCAAAGAAAGGGCTGCTTAACGAGACAAGCGTTCAGCTCCAGCTTAAGAGCCAGAAGGAAGCGGATTTGAGCAAAAAGTTTGTGGAAACAGAGTCTGAAAGGGAGCAGTTGGAAACAGACAAGAACAAGCTAACTGCAGACCTTTCGGCAACAAAATCGGAGCTTGCAGGCACAAAAACTCAGTTAGAACAGACCAAGGTCCAGCTGTCAAATACATTGACGGACTTGGCAAAAAAGACTGCTGACTTGAGCAATGCATTGTCTGACGTAAAAAAGTTTAAGGATCAGGTTACAGACAGGGATAAAAGAATTGCCTGTCTTAAATCAAATGGCGGCACATCAGAAACCTGCTAAAATTAAATAATGTGTAAACTAAAATGAAGCAATTTTCAAATGTAGTAAATGAGATCAACAGGACTTTGAACGAGATGATATTATTTGAGAATATCGTAAACACAACTTTGGTTTTCCTTGTCTTTTACCTTGTGCTGTCTGTTTTGGATCTGCATCCTATCATGGCATTGATTCCTGCAGCAGGCTACCTTGGGTTTTATTCTTACATAAGCTTTTACAGGACATCAAAGCCCCTCATGGTTGAAAGCAAGTATGCCCCCCTTAAGGAGAAATTAAGGACAGCAGCCGACAACCTCGATAAGGATAACCAAATAGTCCAGGAGCTTGAATATGAGGTCACAAGCGAGATGAAGAATGTCGGCCTGTCCATGTTCATCAATCCAAAGACTCTTTCCTACAAGATACTGGCGGTCATGGTGCTGTCATTTTTGATAATCTTTGCCACCAC
>JACPMV010000060.1 GCA_016185845.1 Candidatus Woesearchaeota archaeon
ATTTTGGTAGGCATCTCTTTCATGTGATATCCTGCTTGTCATGGACTCGCCACCAACAAATATTAGCTTGACTTTTTGTAATTTTTCAATTATCCTCGGCATGGCTTTAATTAGCTGTATATGGCCGCTTTTTGAGTCAATTCTCTGGACGCATAAAATAATCTTATAGTCTTCAGGTATTCTGTAGAGTTTTTTTATTTCATTTCCAGCATTTTTAGGCTTGAACAAACTATTATTTGCAATTGGATGGATGATTTCCACCTTCTCATGAGGCAATCCTGCCTTTACAGCCGATCTTGCATATTCTTCGCAGGAAAAAATCACTTTGTCGAATTCTTTCATATGCTTGATCAGAAACTGCTTGAGGTGCTTTGATATAGAATCTATAAATGGGATATGCCAGGTCAGTATGACTGGGATTCCTCTCGGAGTGTTCCTGTAGATCAATAAGAGCTGGAAATCGTGAATATGGACGATTTCAGTAGGATGTTTTTCAAGAAGCTCTTCTATCTGCTTTCCAATGGACAGGTTTATTTGATTGTACTCGTCATACCCATATGTTATTAACGGCTCTTTTTTGAAAAGCTCCCCTTCGCCGTGGCATTCCTTGTAGATTCTTTCCTTGAAATTGCTGTAGCCTTTAAGCAATTCCTCCTTTAATGGCTCTTTGGGTATCCTGAATACCTTGATTCCCTTGACGGTTTCTTCGCTTGACTCGTTAGGCGCCCTTAGATGCACTTCAATCACTTCATTGCCTCTTTGCATCAGCCCTTTGGCCAGGTTAAGCAAATATGTTGAAACGCCGCCAATATGCGGATAAAATGACTGGCTTGCAAAAAAGATTTTCATAATTTCACCTATCAAAATCGAAAATTTTATATAAGATTAATCCAAATAGTTTATAGACACTAAAATTATATATAAGTGTTTGTATATCGCCGTATACCAAAAAATGCTGCAAAGCTACAATATGCTTTTTGAATTCATGGAAGTCCTGGGCAAGAAATGGATAGTTCCTCTTCTATTGTTCCTTTTGCTGTATGAAAACACAACTTTTTCAAAAATAAAAAAGCACCTGAGAGTTACATCTAGGGCATTGTCAAAAAAATTAAAATTGCTTGAAGCTCTTGGCTTAGTTGAAAAAATTGTCATAGACAGCCCTCGAAAGGCGGGTTATACGCTGAGTGAAAAGGGAAAAGAGGTATCCCAAATGCTTCTGGGCTTTGCTACAAACATTTCTAAATAAAACTTGATTTTTATCAGGCAGCTTGTTTTGCATTGAAATTGCTTTTATTAACCAAATAAATCCTTACAGAGCTAAAAATAATTGTAAACATAATTACTGCAAAAGTTACCTTCGCAATCAGTTCTGCATTTTGCAGATTATTCTGTATTGCAAGCTGTGCCAGCACGGCAGCTGCAAGCCCCCTGGCAAACATAGAATTGATTATTTTTTTGTCGTACGGATCAAATTCTTTTACTATAAATGAGGATGTGTTTCTCAACAGCATGACAGCAACAGCTATCAGCAGCCCGATTATCAATGCCTTTGCATTTGAAAAGTCAAGCAGCACGCCGATATAGACAAAAAAGAAGGTCTTTAGGAAAAACGAAATCTGGGAATAGAATAATTTTTCCGTTGGCGTTGTTACTGAAATTGCCGTATCTCCATCTATCATGGAAGTTAATTTCCTGGAATTTTTAAGGACAAGGCCGAAAAACAAGGTTGCAATTGCGCCATTGCCGTTAAGATATTCAGTTACCGTAAACAAAAGAAGCAGATAAGCTATAGTAAGCATATAGGATTTGTTTTTCTTAAATATTTTGCTTATCACAACAATCCAGATGATTCCGGCCACTATTCCAAAAAATCCCGCTATGACAAACAATGCCACAATTTTGCTGATAACCTGGGTAAAGACAAAATTTTTCAAGGTTATGATCTGTATCATTGTTATCGCAAAAACAACGCACAAGACATCTGTAACTGCCGATTCAAGAGTAAGCATTGAATAAGTTTCTTTTTTTATTTTAAGATTCCGGATTACTGGTATAACGAAAGCAGAAGATATGCCTCCAAGAATAAATCCCAAAAGCAGGGAATGCAGCAAATCAAATCCGAAAAGCAGCGCAATTACGGCAGCTGATAATGAAGATACAAAAAAATTGTAAATGGTTATAAGCATTCCTTTACCAAGCCCCTTAAAGAAAGACAGGATATCTATGTTGAATGCGCCATCAAACAGGAGGAACAGCAGGGCAAAAGCGGTAAAAACGGGAGCGATGTTTTGCAGCGAGGATGGAATTATATATTTAAGGGCGTAAGGGCCCAGGATGAATCCAAATATGATGAGGAGCAGAACATCAGGAACATGAAACTTGCGGAACAGGAACTCAGCCAAAAAGCCAAAAAATATTATTGCGCTCCCAATAAGCAAAGTCGCGAGTACATCAACCATGACGGTTCAAATAATCCAATAATATAAAAACTTTTTGGGTGCGAATATCACAAAAAATTTATAAACAATTAAAAAACTGCAGAATTCATGGCTACCCAGCTCAAATCCGCAAGAGACGGAATAATAACAAAAGAGATGAAGTATGTTGCCGGGCAGGAAAATGTCGATGCCGAACGGCTAAGGGATGAGATTTCTAAAGGAACAATAATCATTCCTGCAAATATAAACCATAAAAAAATACATCCTATCGGCATAGGAAAAGGGATTAAGACAAAAATAAATGCAAATATCGGAGCTTCCAAGATACGCGCCAGCGTCAATGAGGAACTGAAAAAACTGGAGTACTGCATAAAATACGGCGCAGACACTGCCATGGACTTAAGCACAGGCGGAAATTTGAATATCATAAGGCAGACCATAATCGATAATTCTCCGATTCCGATTGGAACTGTGCCAACTTACCAGGTCGTTGAAGAAGCAAGCGGAAAGATAGAAAGCATGAAAGCAGAGGACTGGCTCGATGTAATTGAAGTGCAGGCAAAACAAGGTGTTGATTATATGACAATTCATGCAGGAGTATTAAGAAGAACATTGCCATTGGCCAGAAACAGGGTAACAGGAATTGTTTCAAGAGGCGGAGCAATACTTGCAAGATGGATGGTTGAGCACGGCAAGGAAAATCCTCTGTACACCCAATTCGGGCAGATTTGCGACATTTTTGAAAAATATGATGTGACTTTTTCTCTTGGAGACTCTTTAAGGCCCGGAAGCCTTGCAGACGCTACAGATGAGGCGCAGATTGAGGAATTAAAAATTTTGGGAGAGCTGACTCTGAAGGCATGGGAAAAAGACTGCCAGGTAATGGTTGAAGGCCCGGGGCATATCCCTTTGCACCAGATAAAATTAAACGTTGAACTGCAAAAAAAATACTGCCATGGCGCTCCGTTTTATGTTCTGGGCCCATTGGTTACCGATATTGCACCAGGATACGATCATATAACCTCTGCAATAGGGGCTGCGGTGGCCGGGCAGCACGGCGCAGATTATCTGTGTTATGTAACGCCAGCAGAGCATCTTGGATTGCCGGGCCCTGAAGAAGTGAAGCAGGGCATAATCGCCTACAAGATTGCTGCTCATGCAGCTGATATTGCAAAAGGAATTCCAAATGCAAGGGACAGGGATGATGAATTGAGCAAGGCAAGATTTGACTTTGACTGGGAAAAGCAGTTTGCATTGTCACTTGACCCTGAGACTGCAAGAAAAATAAGAAGCGACTTGGGAACTGATGCTGATTTCTGCTCAATGTGCGGGCCCGACTACTGCAGCATGAGGAACTTCCACAAGCTCATCGGCGAGCAGACGTTTAACGAAAGAAAAAGGGAAGAAAAAAGGCTTAAATTAAAGCAGATGGAAGAGGAAAGGCTGATTTGAAAAGAAAGTAAGGGCAAAGATTTAATGGATCAAGTTTAAAATAATTGGGATATTATAATAAATTATCCAGTATGAGATTGTTTGTCTTTTTATTCTAATAATAACCTTTTTATAAACCCATTATATGCGAGATTGTATGGTAACTGCTAAAAAATACCCCCTCATTTTAATTTTTATATTAATTATAGTTTTAATATCTTCATTAACCAACAGTTCTATTGATTGTGAAAATAATGTTCGGCCATGGGTTCCAGAACCTTATATTACTCGCTATAACATTCAATATGCTAACTCATCTTTTCCTATTCCCTATTTTTCAAAAATAACTTGTTACCTTGACCTCGGTGGAATTAATGTTACCAATTTTTATTCTGATTGTGATTGTATTGGTGGCCTAATAATCTTTAATGCATCACTATACTCTCAGTATTCTGATGGGAAATTTCAATATAGCACGAATGAGAGTTTTATACAACTAAATGACGGCAAAAATAAAATAATAAAAAGTTTTGAACCGTGTTATCTTGAATCTTCTTCAAAACCTTGTAATTATACCGTGCCACCATGCCTGTTTGGTAATATATCTCTACGATGGAAGTTATATAGCTTAGGCAGAAGATTTGATATTCATTTTCTTGGAGTGGGAGGACAAATTAATTCTGAAAATTTGAAAATTTGCCCTATTAGCATAAATTTTGGTAAGTGGCCGGAAAATATTTCTTGTGTGTATAGGAATGAAACGCAACTCAAGGAAATTAAAGATTCACGGGAAATTAAGATTTATAAATTTCATGAACCATTACGTAGTGGAGTTTATAAATTTGATTGCGATAATTCATTTGAAGTTCCTAAAGAGTATAATTCACTTGAAAATTCTATTTTGATAGAGAATAATGAAACTTTGGCATTTATAACCTATAATGAGAATTCAAATCAGTCTTTCTATCATATTATGAGGAACAAGGAAAAGGAAACCGTAGTTTCTTTATGTTCGCATTCAAATCAATTCAATACATCTTTACTAGATAGTCCACATGTGTACCTTTTCAGAAAACAATTCTACAATGAGGATTTATACAGGGAGGTATACTATCTTAGTAACTTTGGGGAATTAAGTATAAACATAGATGTAAATTACACTTACGATTCTCAATACACATTTACCCCATCTATATTCAGTAATATTTATCCTTTAAATATTCATTTCTTTACTAATTCAGACATTAATTGGAGTCCAACAGTAGAGTATAGCTATAAAGGAATTAGGCGAGAATCTTTCCCTAGTGGTCCTTCATTCACTTTTAATAGGGAAGTAGAATTTCAAGGGGATCATCTGGGAGATTATGAGATAATTCTGTTTCCCTTTGGTACTTATACTACTAAGTTGGATATTTTGCATTTTCCACATCTTCAAAATAAGAGTCCACGAAAAAATGATCCGATTTACATGATTAAATTTGATTCTGAAGATAATACCCAATTCATAAAATTTTATGTGAATGCAGAAACTAAAATCAAAGTAATAATATTTTTGATTTTTTTTATTCCAACATCAATTGTTACTTTGTATAGATATTATAAAAAGAAAATAAAATCTTGGGAATATCTTAACGATTTTTGGTTAGTGGTAGGATTTATTATGAATTTTCCATCCCCATCTATTATAATGATTATTTTGTATATTCACTTCTTAATTCTCACTTCCTTAATTATAAATAAAGAAAAAGATAATATTAGGTCCTTTTTTAAACATAATAAAAAGAATAAAATTGATGAATCAAAAACACCAAAAGCTCCTGAATGGCCATTTAAAGTTAGGTTTTACATAAAGGTTTATAAAGTGAGATTATTTTTACTGAATAGCTTAAGGAAATTAAAATTTTGGGGCAATCTTAAAGAAATCAGGAATGAGAAGATGGCAGTAACAATCGACTTGAAAGGAAAAAAGGCAGTAGTTTTCGGAATTGCAAACGACAAGAGCATTGCATGGCACATAGCAAAGAGATTAAATGATGCCGGCTGCAGGATTTTTGCAGCTTACCAGGAAAGGGTAGAGCCTATGTTTTTGCCTTTGATGAAGGAGCTCAATGATCCAGTTTATGAAAAATGCGACGTTGTAAGCGACGAACTGCTGGATTCATTCTTCAAGAAAGTTCAGGAAGAGTTTGGAGAGGTAGATTTTCTTATCCACAGCATTGCTTTTGCCAAAAGAGAGCACTTGCAGGGAAAATACATGAATGTTGACAGGCGCGGATACCAGGTTGCCCACGAGGTTAGCGCTTATTCTCTTGCGGAACTGGCTAAAAGAACAGCGCCTCTGATGAAGAACGGCGGCTCAATTATTACGATGACTTACCTGGGAAGCGAGAAAATAACTCCAGGGTATAATATAATGGGGGTTGCGAAAGCCGCTTTGGAGTCAAGCGTAAAGTACTTGGCTTATGACTTGGGAGAGCAGAAGATAAGGGTCAATGCGATTTCAGCAGGGCCGATAGCAACCTTGGCTGCATCCGGAATTGCAGGATTTCCGGAAATGCTGCTGAATTATGTTGCAAAATCCCCGTTGAAGAGGAACATAACCGCAGACGAAGTGGCTGACTGCGCATTGTTTTTGTGCAGCGGCTTGTCAACAGGAATAACCGGGCAGGTAATTTTTGTGGATGCAGGATATAATGCCATGGGGATCTGATTTCAGAATGTCATTAATAAAAAATTTCATTGATTTTATTCTTCACCTTGATAAATACCTGAGCCTGATAATCAGCCAGTTTGGAGCATGGACTTATGTTATACTTTTTTTAATTGTTTTTGCAGAGACAGGACTGGTAGTAACCCCCTTTCTTCCGGGAGACTCGCTGCTTTTCGCGGCAGGGGCTTTTGCTGCAGTTGATTCACTGAATATCCTGGTTTTGCTTATTATATTCCTGGCAGCTGCAATCCTGGGAGATACGATAAACTATTCTGCAGGCAAGTTTCTCGGTTCAAAAGCATTTGAGAAATACCCAAGAGTGTTTAAAGATGAATATCTTCTCAAGACCAAAAATTTTTACGATAAATACGGCTCTAAAACAATCGTACTGTCAAGATTCGTCCCGATAGTCAGGACTTTTGCGCCCTTTATCGCGGGAGTCGGCAGGATGAATTACTTCAAGTTCCTGTTTTACAACGTGTTTGGGGCTATATTGTGGGTTGCCCTGTTTGTCTTAGGCGGCTATTTTTTCGGCAATATCCGGTGGGTAAAGGATAATTTTTCACTGGTTATCATAATAATTATTATCTTATCTTTTGTCCCGGTGGTGTGGGAGTGGTGGAAGTATAAGAGAAATAAAAACCACAAAACTTTATAAACCCATTTCTCAATCTATTTATTATGAAGCCCAGCTACCAGGACTCGGAATCAAAAGCCGTTGATGCCATCAAAAAAGCAATACCTTCTTCTCTAAAGCAGGACATGCTGCCCCAGTCAAAAGGAATGTTTGCAGAGCTGTTTGAAAACAATGAAGTGTTTCCAAGGCATTACATAGCGACTGCGATTGACGGAGTCGGGACAAAAATCATTGTTGCAGAAGCAATGCGCAAATTTGATACTATAGGGATTGACTGCGTTGCAATGTCGGCAAATGACATGGCAACTTTGGGTGCTGCAAGCCCTTTCCTATTCATGGACTATCTGGCATGCCAGTCCAAATTCCAGGAGCAAAAATTAACGGGAGATCTGATCAAAGGCGTTGTGAAAGGGCTTGAGCAGTGCAATTCATCATCAATCCTAAGAAATTCAATAAGGATTAATTTTGGAAAAGGCGAGACGGCCTCCGCCGATGAATTAATAACATCCGCAGCAGGATACGGCTTTGACATTGCAGGCTGCATGATAGGGTTTGTTGACAAAAGAAAATTTGCAAGGCAAAAAATAAAGCCCGGACAGAAAATAATTGCATTAAAAAGCTCCGGTCCGCATTGCAACGGATTTACTGACCTAAGAAGGCATTTGCTGAAAGGTGATTTTGAAACCAGGGCAGAATACAAAAAGAAGTACATGGGGAGGTATAAGCTTGATGACAGATTTGACGGCTCTACTATTGGAAAAAAACTTCTGGAGCCGACTAAAATATACATCCAGGCAATGGCAAAAATTTCAAAAAACTTTGATGTTGCCGGGTTTAATAATACCGGCTATGGGTTGAAAAATTTGAACAGGGCAAAAGAAAAAGTTGAGTTCAGGATAACCAATCCATTAAGGCCGCAGCCTATATTTGAGCTGATGCAGAAGGAATCAAAATTCACAGAAGAGCAGATGTATTCAACATTTAATATGGGAATGGGATTTTTTGTTGTTTGTGATAAAGAAGATGCTGATGATATTCTGCAGATTGCAAAAGATGCTGAGATTGTTGGGGAAGTTAGGAAATCAAACAAAACTATGACTGTTCTTGAAAAAAATAACAAGAAGATTGTTTTTGAAGGGTATTAATCACTCATAGCACAGCACATTTCTTGCCAGATCCCTTATCTCGACTGTTGTTGCCTTTAAGTTCTCGACTATTCTTGCAACAGAAACCAAGTCGTCATTGGCAGTATTGCTTTTTGCCTTGGCATGTATCTGCATGTATTTTTCCAGAAACATGTTGCAGGACTCTGCCCTGGCTTTGTTGGAAATCTCAATCCTGAAAGCCAGCTCCCTGTCCTTGTTATAGTAGGATTTCATCACGTCATTGTATGATTCTATTATATCAGTGTATATCCTGTCAAGCTCGTTTAAGGTTTCCCTGTCAAGCCCTGCATTGTTCAGGAACCTTGCAATCCTTTTCTGCTTGTCGGCTATTCTCTCTATTCTTTTCAGTATGAACGCATCTATATGGAGCTGCCACGGCTCCTGCCCGATTGCTTTTGCAACCCTTGGATTTTTCAGCGCATTTTTTATAACCCTGTAGCCAAGATAATAAAGCCGGTTGACATCGGAATCCCTGCTGTGGATATTATCGTATGTACACTGCCCTCTTGAGCACAGGGCTGCATCCTGCATCATTGCCCTTGTGATTATATCCATCCTTCTTAATATGTGGCTTATAGAAATTTCATTTATGTTTATGAGGTTTTTAGCCACAAGCCTTGTTGATGTCTGTTCCATTATCTCCAGGCCGGAGAGATCCCTCAAGATGTCCTTTATTTTTGGGACTTCCCTGTCGTTTGCATCAAACTGTATGCTTATTGTGTCATAGCCGTTAAGGTAAGAGCTTACAATCTCAGTTTTAAGCTGCTCGGTTGCTTTTCCTTTCGCGTCTATGGATATTTCAAACGAGTCCTGTTTTTTCTCTTCATTATTTGCCTTAAGAACCAGCTCAGCGCCCTCATCGTCCAAGGCAATCAGGTCGCCTTTTTTCAGGTTGTTTTTTTCAACCCAGCTTTTTGGCATTGATACAATATAGGAACCCTTGCCGAAGCTAATCAATTTTCTGACATCGATGTTTATCACCCTTTTATCATTTGAGTTCTTTTGAATCAGTATATAAATATTATTATAAAAAATAATGTATATTGAGAAATATATATGCTATATAGAATTATTTTGTTTTATATATTATATATGTTATATAGGTTAAGTATTTATAACAGGTTTGACATAATAAGCCAAAGGGTGATTTGGGTGCTGAAAAGGAAAATTGAGTACGATGAAGAAGATAAAGATGACATCAGCATCTACTCAAAAGAAATCAGAGAATCAATGCTAGATAACGACGAATTAAGCCCCATGGAAGAGGCATTTATGTCCGGCTATGAAGAGGCGGTTTAAAATGACCAGGTTTGTATGCACAAATTGCGGCACTTTCATAGTAAAGGCTGCACTGAGCGACCCATATCTTTGCAGGGACTGCGAAAAGCTGCTTGAAGGCGCCGGAACAGAAGAAAAGTATGCGTATCTTGACAATATGATGTGATTAAAATGAGGCTGCACCACCAGTTTGACCTGAATACAAGGATATTGAATTCTTTTGGGAAAGACAAGATAGCTCTTCCCCCCTATCTCATAGAGGACTTGATAACTAAACTGTCAAAAGAAGGATACACTGTGCTAAAATCTTCAGCATATTTCATGGGCATTCCGCAAAGCATAATTGTTGTAAAAGAATTCACAGGACCTTTCGTAAGCCAGTTTGCAAGCAAGATAAGGAATGATTTTGACAGTGTTTCCAGGAAGCTTGGCATAAGGGAACTGTTTGAGTGAGATTCTAAATTATTGTTCTAATGTCTTTTATGCAAAAAATCCTATAAAAAATCGTCCAGAAACTCTTTTAAACTGAAACTAATTTCCGCTTGATATGGTTTTTGAATTAGTGAAGTTTGGCTTATCGCCAGAACGGGCTGAAAAATTAGTCACTATAATTAGCAGAAGCAGGGTGTTTAGTATCGACTATCATGGTTATGTTGATGTTCGTAATGCCAAAACAGGGCATCCTGAAACTCAATTTGGGCCAAGACCCGTAGGACTGGTTACAAGTGATAGGGCAGTATTATTAAATAAAGGCATTCACTCTCTAAAAGAATACCATGAGTTGCTTGAGACTTTCTATCATAGTGTCTGATGTCTGCTAAAAACATCAAATCCCGCCTTTTTAAGCCCTATAAAGCCAATATAAGAACGAAAAGTTTATATAGTTCTGGGCATTAAAATTATCAGGGAAACATACTAATTTGTCGACGAAAAAGATGTGGTTTAATTGTTTTCATACAAGGGAAATTAGGCAGAAAACTAGGGATTTTCAGGATTAAAATTTTTAATGGATTAAAACGTTAATGTACGTGCCTCAAATGTCAAAGGCAGGAAGAACTAAAAAAATCAAGCATTTGAACGCAATAACTAAAACTCCATTAACGAAAAACCCAATAACGAATAACACACACAATAATAATAAAAAATAAAATTAAATGATAAAAACCGTTAAAAAATAAATCAAAATGGAACAGACGCAAAGCCAGGAAACAAAAGATGCCCCTGATTCAGGTTATGACGCAAAAGACATACAGGTTCTTGCAGGGCTAAGTGCTGTTAGAAAGCGCCCTGCAATGTACATAGGCACGACTGACATAAAAGGGCTGCACCATCTTGTTTATGAAGCAGTCGATAATTCTATTGACGAAGCTTTGGCAGGATTCTGCACTAAAGTTGATGTAATAATCAGGAAAGACGGCTCAATAACAGTAAGCGATAATGGAAGAGGAATTCCGGTTGACGTTCATCCAAAATTAGGCATTCCTGCTGTTGAAGTTGTAATGACCAAGCTTCACGCAGGAGGCAAGTTTGACAAAAAGGTTTACAGGGTGAGCGGAGGCCTGCACGGAGTCGGAATTTCAGTCACAAACGCCCTGTCAAAAGTGCTTATAGTGCAGGTCAAGAGGAACGGCAAGCTATACGAGCAGAGATATGAAAGAGGCAAGACAGCATCAACCCTTAATGTTGTTGGCGAGGTTGGCGAGAAAGACACGGGCACCATAATCAATTTTACCCCAGATGAAGAAATTTTTCCTATAACTGAATTCAGCTTTGACATTCTGTCAAGCAGGCTTAGGGAGCTTGCATTCCTCAACAAGGGGATAGGCATAACTATAGAAGATGAAAGGGACGGCAAAAAGCATGAATTCCATTATGACGGCGGAATAGTCTCTTTTGTCGAGTATCTTAATAAAAACAAGAATCCGCTTCACAAGGTTGTTTACGCCTCCAAAGAAAAAAACGGCACGCAGTTCGAATATGCGCTGCAGTACAATGACGGCTACCAGGAAAATGTCTTTTCATTTGCAAACAATATAAACACGCATGAGGGAGGCACCCATCTTATCGGGTTTAAGACAGCGCTGACAAGGGTCATGAACAATTATGTTGAGAAAAACAACATGAAAGGCATGAAACTTACAAGCGACGATGTCAGGGAAGGCCTGACAGCAGTCATATCAATAAAAATACCCGAGCCGCAGTTTGAAGGCCAGACAAAAACAAAGCTGGGAAATTCTGAAATAAAAGGATTGGTTGATTCAATTGTAAATGATACTTTAAGCTCCTATCTTGAAGAAAATCCTTCGATAGCCAAATCAATAGTCTTTAAATGCATCAATGCGGCCCAGGCGAGGGAAGCTGCCCAGAAGGCAAGGGAGCTGACAAGAAGGAAAGGGGCGCTGAATTACGGCTCTCTTCCGGGAAAACTGGCAGACTGCTCTGAAAAGGATCCTGCAAAATGTGAGCTGTATCTTGTGGAAGGAGATTCCGCAGGGGGTTCAGCAAAGGCAGGGCGCAACAGGGAGTTCCAGGCAATACTGCCTCTCCGAGGAAAAATTCTGAATGTTGAAAAGGCAAGGCTGAACAAGGTGTTTGAGAACGAAGAGATAACCACAATGATAACTGCAATAGGCACGGGAATCGGCGACGAGTTTAATTTTGACAAATTAAGGTATCACAAGCTTGTAATCATGTGCGATGCTGATGTGGACGGCTCCCACATCAGAACTTTGATTTTGACATTCTTTTACAGGCACATGCAAAGGCTCGTTGAAGCAGGCCATGTCTATATTGCGCAGCCGCCTTTGTATAAAGTTACAAAAGGCAAAATAATAAAATATGTCTACAATGACGAGGAGCTTGAAAAGCTGCTTGCAGAAATAGGAAGAGAAGAAGTTAATTTGCAGAGATACAAAGGCCTTGGAGAGATGAATCCCCAGCAGCTGTGGGAGACAACAATGGATCCTGAAAACAGGACAATACTGCAGGTCACTGTTGAAGACGCTGTCGAAGCCGACAAGATATTTACTCTTCTTATGGGCGATGAAGTAGAGCCTAGAAGGAAGTTTATTGAGGCTCATGCGAAGGAAGTTGTTAATCTGGATGTTTGAACAAAGAATTATAACGATTACAACATCGATGCATCAATTTCAATATCATCTTGAGGTCTAATTTCAGGTCTATCCCTGAATACCTGAACTGGCACCATTTCATCCTGGACACGGCAGATATACGAGTCAGGAAATCTTGTTCTTAAATAAGATTCTACTGCAGTTTGATAGTCGGCTGCAATAGTTCCATTAAGGAAAAGCATAGTAGTTCCTTTCAAATTAGGAGGCGTCCCTAAATCACCATCGACTATTGTTGTCCTTCTAGTTACTTGTATCCCATCACCCAATTGTGTGATTTCTCTTTCTAACTCTCTTACCCTAGATTCAGAAAGTGATGTAGGCAAAAATACCATATCTATGTACCTTGACGAATTCATAACTCAAAGTAAATCTGTTTGATTTAAAAACTTTCTGCTACAAAAAATTCTCTCACAGTAACCTTTATAAACCTCATAAATTTCCCAGAAACTGTAAAAATGGCGCAAGAGCAGTTAACAAAAGTAAAGAAGAAGCAGTGGTTTCCTATTGTCGCGCCAAAGCAGTTCGGAGAGGAAGTTCTGGGTGAAACGTTGGTAAGCGACCCTCAGCTAATGCTCGGCAAGACTTTAAGCCACAATCTTATGAACCTTACAAATGATCCAAAAAGGCAGAACATAAACGTTTATTTCAAGGTCGTCAGCGTGGAAGGCGGCAAGGGGCTTACAAGCATTGTAGGCTATGAGATAATACCTTCTTCTGTAAAGCGATTTGTCAGGCGCAACAGCGAGAAAATGAACCTGTCCTTTGAATGCGAGACGGCAGACAATATCCTGATAAGAATCAAGCCCCTGATCATCACAAGGGCGGATGTCAAGGGCTCTGTGGCTGCCAAGATGAGAAACACAATAGTCCAGAATCTTGCAAAAACAGTCAAGAAATTGAATTATGCTGACCTTCTTAACGATATCATATCGCACAAGCTTCAGTCAGAACTGAGGGCAGGATTAACCAAGATGTACCCATTGAAAGTGTGCGAGATAAGGTATCTCGGAATAGTGGAAAGGGAAAAGAAACAGGAAGCAAAAACCGAAGAAGCGCCTGCTGAAGCAAAGGAAGAAGCAGAAGCGCCAGTACAGTAATTCTTTAATCATCATTGGCAATAAAAACATATAAAAACAGCAATCTTTTCTGTGATTGTGCAGCCCCGTAGTCTAGCGGTCAAATTCCTGAAAAGGAAGACTTGGGATAGGGCCCTCTGGCATTGTTGGAGAGAGGCTCTGACGGCAGTTCGAATCTGCCCGGGGCTATTTTTATTGAAAATGTATAAAAAACTAATCGCACAGGGAGCTGAAGCCAAGCTATTTCTTGAAGAAGATAATATATTGAAGAACAGGTTTAGAAAAACTTACAGATTACAGGAACTAGACAACAAATTAAGGGGCTCCAGGACAAGAAGAGAGGCGAAAGTCCTTGAAAAGCTGGCAACGATAAATTTTCCGGCGCCAAAACTCATAAGAGACGATGAAAGAGAAAATATTGCCATGGAGAAGCTCAATGGAAAATTAATAAAAGATGCCTTAAATGATTCCGGCTACAAAAACATGTGCGCGGAAATTGGAAAAAAGATTGCAATTCTTCACAATAACTCAATAATTCACGGCGATCTGACGACATCAAACATGATATTAAGCAAAGAAATATACTTCATAGACTTTGGGCTGTCTTTTTTCTCCGACAAGGCTGAAGACAAGGCAGTTGATTTGCATCTATTGAAGGAAGCCCTGGAGTCAAAACATTATAGGATATGGGAAGAATGCTTCAAATGCGCCTTGGAAGCTTACAAGAAAGATGCCGATAACAGCCACGAGACACTTAAAAGGCTTGAAGCTGTTGAGAAAAGGGGAAGGTACAGGGCGAAAAAGGGGAGTTGAAATATCTCATTCTATGGCAAACTTTTTAAAGTGAAATAAAATTAATTCTATTATGGAACTACAGCTTCCAAAAGGAACTCAGGATTTTTCGCCTGAAGAAAAAATAGCAAGGGACAGGATAGTCAATATACTAAAGGAAGTGTTTGAGCTATATGGCTATGCTCCCTTGGAAACTCCGGTATTTGAAAGATACGAAGTCCTGGCGTCAAAATACGCGGGAGGAGCTGAAATACTTAAAGAAACTTTCAGGCTGAAAGACCAGGGCGGCAGGGACCTGGGATTAAGGTATGATTTAACCGTTCCGATGTGCAGGTACATCGCAATGAACCCTAACATAAAGATGCCATTCAAGCGCTACCAAATAGGGGAAGTTTTCAGGGACGGCCCTGTTGCTTCTGCAAGATACAGGCAGTTCCTTCAATGCGATGTTGATGTAATCGGCTCAAGCTCGATGGCCACAGATGCTGAGATAGTTTCATTGGTTTATATGGTGTTTTGCAAATTAAACCTGGAAGTAAATATCAAGGTCAACAGCAGGAAATTGCTGAATGACATACTGGAGTACTGCGGCATTGAAAAAGAAAAGCAGGAAGCAGTTATACTGTCAATCGACAAGCTGGAGAAATTCGGCACGGATGCCGTGAAGAATGAGCTAAAAGAGCAAAGGACTGACGAAAAGAAAATAAGCACTATTCTGTCGCTGATAACAATAAAAGGAAGCAATGAAGAAAAAATATCCCAATTGAAGAAGTTCCTGAAAAATTCGGAAGGCTTAAACGAAATTGAAGAAATATTTTCCTACCTTAAAAATACAAATCTTGAAGCTGATTTTGATGTTTCTTTGGCAAGGGGACTGGCTTACTATACCGGCACTGTCTTTGAAGCTATCTTAAAAAACAGCAAGGTCAAAAGCTCTGCTGCAGGCGGAGGCAGGTACGACAACATGATTGGCTCTTTCCTTGGCAAAGGAAGCTACCCTGCAGTCGGCATCAGCTTCGGAGTTGACAGGATTTATGACGCTTTGATGGAGAAAGAGCAGATAACAAAAAAAACTAATACAAAAGTGTATATTATTCCGATTAAAACAATTAATGAAAGCATGAAGATAGCGCAGCAGTTAAGAGATGCAGGAATAAACACGGATATTGATTCCTCTGACAGGGGGCCGAGCAAGAACCTCGAATATGCGAATTCTTTGGGAATACCTTTTGTCCTGTTTGTCGGGAAGAAGGAACTGCAGGAAAATAAGCTGAAATTGAGGGATATGAAGACCGGAGAAGAGGAGATGGCTGGGTTAGAGGATATCAAAGCTAAACTTTGAGTTTTAGCCTTACGGTAATCTTACTGTAAATCCTCTTAATGCCATCTCGAGTTTTTTAATTCCGATTCGTAAACTCTGCGCTGTCGGGACTTTTCTCAGACCTAACTGCTGATACCTGTTCCTGATTATATTTTGTTCAATTTCCTCTCTTGATGCATTGCCATAATATGAGTCATTATCAATTACTGGCTTTTCCCATCGGTGTCCTAGATGAAGCGGGATTCTACTTCTAGGATGACCGTAACCTTTAATCCACCCTATATATGTGGGTCGGCTAACTTTCAAAGAATCAGCAGCTTGTGATTTTAGATCCTTTATTCTTAATCTCTCATGTGCAATGTGCAAAATTATTTCAGATAAAACTGCTTCCTGATAGAATCTATGTGAAAAATAATCCCTTGGTTCGTTGCCATCCTGCTGATAATGGTTATTGCCTGAACTTTGCGAATTACCTTGGGCTGCCGACAAATCCTGCCCTATTCTTTCCAATCTTCTGACCAGGTCCCCGACTCTTTTGACATCTTCAGAAGTTGTTCCAAATCCCTCTTGCCGAGCAAGTGCATGCAAATTACTATGTTCTGCAAGCGCCCTTGCGATCGAACCCTCTATGGATATATCACTCGCACCTGTAGGCGCTGCTAGCGCAAGCTCCATTCTTGGCTTATATGGGGCATATTCTGCGTTTGCTGGATGAGGTGCAGCTGGCGAATCATGGTTTAAATCATAAAGAGGCGTTGCGGCAATTTCAACTAATTCGTCGTTACCTGTTATTCCTAACTTACCTAACCTTTTACTCAGTGTATTGGGGCGGATACCAAGCAATTTTGCGGCCCTACTCCTGTTTCCACCTGTTTCTATTAAAGAACGCGCAATCAAAACTTTTTCAATATCTGCTAAAGATAATAAAATGCCTAATTTCCTTCTTTCAAGCTCCAATTGTCTTGATATTTCATACTCTCCTTTAGGCAATCTTCCAAAATAAGCTGCATCCATTGGCAGATTATGAACGTTAAGCAGTATAGAACGCTCCATAAAATTTCTCAACTCCCTAACATTTCCAGGCCAAGCCTGAGTTTGCAAATAACTAAAGCCATCTTCAGTTATTTTGGCATATCTAGTAGGATATTTTGCTGAAAACTCCAAACCAAAATACTCTGCTAATAGTTTTATATCTTCAGTTCTATCGCGCAATGCCGGTACGTGAATCTCTACTGTATTAAGCCTGTAATACAAATCCTGCCTAAACCTGCCTTCTG
>JACPMV010000004.1 GCA_016185845.1 Candidatus Woesearchaeota archaeon
TCTGGTCAGTGGGGCAACTATTGCGACTCCCTCAGTAACATTGTGAATCATAAATCCAATGACGAGCAGGCTTCCTAATGCAACCTCTCCGACTGCGTACGCGCTTCCTATTGCAAGCCCTTCGCCTAGATTATGCAATCCTATCCCAAGCGCAATCAAATAACCAAAAATTAAAGCCTGAAAATGTTCGCCTTTAATCTGCCTGTGGTGCTCTGACTTGTAGCTTATGGCGGATAAAGTAAGGATTGACAAGGTAAATCCGATTAATATTATTCCAATTCCATTATATGCATTGGGTATAGCTTCCAAAAGGTCAAATGATTCCGCAAGCGCATCAAATCCCAGGAATATAAGCAATCCGACCGTCAATGCAAGCAAAAAGCTGTACCACCTTTCTTTTAACATCCTCAAAAATGGAAGCCATAGCAGCCCCAAAAGAACAGGGATCACACCGACATAAATTCCAAGCAACGCAAAGGCTTTCAGATAAAAGCTGTTGAATACTGGTGTTATGGAAGCAACTTCTATTTCTTTTTCAAAGGTAATACCATTTCTGGATACTAACGTTATTTTTTCAAAGTCTCCCTCAAGCCAGGGATAGTTTATTTCAATTTTTCCCCTGTCTAGGGGCTCAAGTGTAGTGCTTGGAGCCATTTCAAACTGCCAATAAGCGTCGTTTACAAGAACTTGCGCTATTGTGACCGGCTCAGGGCCGTCATTAAATACTTCAAGTGAAATATGCTCGGGTGAAAAAACAACTCTTTGTATGAAAATATTTTCTATCGGGACAACTGACGATTTGAAAACTCCTAATGGGCCGAATTTGACAAAAACCAAGAGAAGTATCCCTAACAATATAAGGGGCAATAAAGCCCTCATCAAAAATTTTGCATTACTTTGTTTTTCTGGCTGATTTTCCATTTTATTATGTTACCTCGAAAAATCCCATCCAGCCCAGCTCTGTGAATTCTGAGACGTGGGCATGAAACATGTACATTCCGGGATACCTGAATTTTACATCCAAAATCGATCTTTCTGCCTGTGCAAATGACACAATATCTGTGTAAGCATTCGGCTCTTGCTTTGTTCCGGTTCTGTATTCATCAAAGAAAGTTGCATGAAGATGAAATGAGTTAATGGGGTCAAATTCAACTATATTAACCAAATAAATCCTGATTAATTCATCTTTCTTTACTTTTATGGGGTTTAACGCATAGTAAAATGCTTTTGTGTTAACTGCATAAACTGCATAAACCTCATTTTCTCCGTCCAGAGTTGTATCAAATGCGTTCATTACCATGATCATTTCTTTATCTGCTTTGGACCTTGTGTCATTTTTAGGGTCGACAATGTAAGCGCCGTAAAGGCCTTTGCTTATATGCTGCTTTAGCGGAACAGAATGGCAATGGAATAGATGAACTCCGAATGGGTCCGCATCAAATTCATAAGTGAAATTCTGTCCGGGATAAACAAAATCTTCCGGCATTGAGCCATCCATGCTTGAAGGATGAAATCCATGAAAATGCATTGTATGCGGCTTAGTTCCTTTGTTTGTGAAATGAATTCTTATCCTATCTCCTTCTGTTGCCCTTATAGTAGGAGCTGGCACCTGCCCATTGTAAGTCCACGCAGGAAAGAAAACCCCTGGTGCAATCTCAATTTCCTTGTCTTCTGCGGAAATCCAGTATTCCCTCAGTAAGCTGCCATCAGAGCGCCTTGTTTCTTTGTAAAATTTGCTTCTTTCATTTGCTGGAAGATTGTTATAATTCCATGTTGACAAGTATTCCATTGCATTAAACCCGCCATCTTCCCCGTACTTTCCAACAATCCCTATTTTTTCCTGTGCTGTTCTCTGAGGGTCATTTGAACTTGAGTGCATTATGCCCCTCATTTCCGCAAATGATTCAATGCATTTTGGGTCTGTAGAAATAGGATTTGTGCAATATTTTGCAGCTTCCTTCATCTTGTCAAACTCTGTTTCTGCCTTGACATCTTTTGTAACATATTTTAGAGCTGCAAAGCCAGCCACCAAAAGCATGATTATCAGCAATGGTACGGGTTTCCTTAAATTGTTTTTAAGTTTATCAATGGGAAATCTAAATGTTCCTTGCTTTATAGAATATATTATACATGCTAAGCCAGTCCCTACAATTACAAGCCCCATGACTAAGTGCAAAAAATGCGGGATATTTGCTCCAAATGTAACTAATTCCTGCAAATCATGGGGCAGAAATGCGAATATTAAGCCAAATACTATAAGCAATGCAGATATTACAATAATTAATTTTTTATTTTTCATTTTATTTAAGCAGAACTTATTGGGATATTGGCTTCCCATGGGGGTCTTTCTTCGGGTTGCCAAGCAGCCTTCTTAATTTTGTTATAGATTCGTCGCTGAATGCGTGCTCAAGCCTGTGCGCTTCGTGATGTATATTTTTTGAATTTATTTTGAGTATCTTCTTTAAAAAAAGCTCTATTAGCCTGTGCTTTGAGGTCAATTTTTGCGCAATCCTGCGCCCTTTTGAAGTGAATCTCAATTTTGAGTATTTTTTATAGGATATCAGTCCCTCTTTATTGAGTTCTTTGGCCATCTCGGAAACGCTGGGCTTTGAGACATCAAGGTAATGCGCCAAGTCAATGGACTTAATCTCGCCTTTTTCCTCCTCCAGTATGTAAAGCCCCCTTAGGTAGTCTTCCCTGTTTGCAGTGAACATAGAAAGTTAGGTTAGCCTAACTTATATATAAAGGTTGTGGTTTTAGGTTTTAGCTATCAAAAATATTATAAACAAGACAATACACCTGGGTTACATGCCAAAAAAATACTTCACAGTTGAGGGCGCGCAAAAGCAAATGCCAAAAATAAAGAAGTCACTGATTAAGCTTCAAAATTTGAAAAAAGCGATAGATGCTGTACTTTCAGTAGAGATGGACTCTAGAGAGGTCGAGTATGAAGAAATTATTGAGACAAGCGCCAAGCTGAACAAAGAATACCATAAACTCTCTTATGATTTTCACAGAGAGATTGAAAATTTGGAAAAAATAGGCTGTATATTGAAAGATTTAGAGCAGGGCTTAGTTGACTTTTACTGCAGGCTTGAAGGCAGGGACATATTCCTGTGCTGGAGGCTTGGAGAAGGCAGGATAAAAGCGTGGCATGAGGTAGAGGAGGGCTTTGCAGGCAGGCAGCCAATCATTGGCTTGGAACAATGAAAACAAAGGTAAATTGGCTGGAATGGGGCAAGGCGTCATTTGAAAAGGCAAAAAATGAGGACAAGCTGATTTTACTGGACTTGACAGCTGTCTGGTGCCACTGGTGCCATGTAATGGACGCAAATTCTTACTCAAATGATGAAATTGCAAAAATAATCAACAATGAATATGTACCTATAAAGGTTTACATTGACAAAAGGCCTGACATAAGGGAGCGCTATAACATGGGCGGGTTTCCCTCAACAGTTTTTCTCAATCCAGATGGCTATGTTGTAGCAGGCGACACTTATGTGCCTCCTGAAAGGCTCAAGCTTATGCTCGAGGCTGTGAAAGGCGAGTATAAGAAAAGAAAAGACGAAATCAAAGCAAACATTGAAAAAATGAAGGAAGGAATTGAAAGAGAAAAAGAACCCAACACTGCAAAAATAAGCGAAGTGATGATAAAAGAAATTCTTCTTTCCGTAGAGGACAACTTTGATGCATTCTACGGCGGATTTGGAATTCAGCCGAAATTTCCAACTCCTGAGGTTTTAGACTTGCTGTTTATCATTCACAAGAAAACAGGCGCCAAAAAATACCTTGACATGGCTTTGAAAAACCTTGAC
>JACPMV010000001.1 GCA_016185845.1 Candidatus Woesearchaeota archaeon
GGTGCCCAGCCACTTCCTCGGCAAGCTTCCTGTTCGCAGTCCCTGATATAATCTTAAGATGAAATTTGTCCCTCAAAAATACCCCCCCGTTGCGAGTTTATAGAATAAATAGGTGTTTAAAAAGATTTGGGTTTTAATTTTAAGTTAATTCGGCAAAATTTTCCCTCTAGGAGTAATCCTTCTTATATCAGCATCCAATAATTGCGCATCTGGCTGCATGTCAGTCGTATCAGACATAAATTCATTTTCATTTTTTATTATGGGTTTAGCCCATTTCAATATTTGATCCAAAGACCCAACAGTAATCTGGGGCATTATCTGGGGGTTTTTAGCTAAGATTTCACCCTCCATAACATAATCTGGATCCATTTCAGATAATGTGCATATTGTTGGGATACCATAATAATTTGGAGAAGCTTTCATTTCATATGAGAAATCTTTTCTTGTTTGAGTAGAAATTGCATACACCTTAAAATAATCGGAAAAACCCATTTTATCAAAAAAGTTTTGCGCCCGTCTAGCCAAATTTGTGACTTCCTGATTTTTTACAGGGTTCTCCGTCAAGCGCAGCGGAACCTCAACAAATATTTGCCCATATCTATAAAATGCAAAATATTTTTCTTTCATATGGGTCCCTCCTGAGATGATTTATTTTCCTCCTTCTTCCTCAATAAAACCTCAATCTCCCCAAAAGGGATTTCCTGCACAAGCTCTATCTTGTTCTGCTGGGCTAAATGCAATAATGGTATGAAAGTATGCACCTTGTCTTCCCTTGATTCTGAAGGCAGCAGTTTTGCAAAAGTAAGCTTTTCCTTCAATGTTTTCATGAAGAATGTCCTGATTCTAAAATAAACTTCCCTTATGATTTCAGTTATGTCTTTTTTCTTTTTCGGCGCTTCAAGATTCATCGGAGGTATTGAATGCAGCAACCTTCTTTTTTTGACTTCCAATGCCCTTTCCAAAGCTTCAACAAGGTCAAATATGGAGACTTTTCTCTTCCTGGGCTGCGGCGTCCTTGGTATCAAAATAGGTATTTCTGTCAATTTTTCTATTTGGGATGCTTCATCAAAGCCAAGCTCTTCCATGCCCTCTTCCACGCCTATAAGCAGCCTGTCCAGCTCTGTCAGGTCTTCTCCGACCAGCTTGTGGGATTTCATCTTCAATAGAATGGCGGCAGCAAGAACCACCTTGCCTGAAACCCTGAAATCATGCTCTTTAAGAGTCTTGAGCATGTCTATGTACTTTTGCGTCAACAGGCTGACATTGACATCCCAGGGGTCCATCTGCTCTGACTTGACAAGCTCGTAGATTATGCTTTGCCAGGTAATCTCATCAGCCTTGGAGAAAAGAATTTTGAAGATTCTGTCGTGAGGGTCAACTTGCTGCTCCATATTCGTTCTATTGGCTTAATAATATATAAAGTTATTCATTGTCAAGTAGAAAAACGAAAGTTATATAAAGGAACCTGTAAAGGATTAAAGTGTGTTTTGATGAAGCCAATCAAGTTATCCAAACACGATAGGTACGTGCTTGAGCTAAGCGACAAAATAAAGCACAAGTATGATTCTGTTTCTGTAAATGTCCCAATCAGGCATTTAAAGCGCTCTTTGGGGGAGATAGACATTGTCGCAAAAAAAGGCAACAGGTATGACTTGTACGAAGTGAAATGCTCTTACAGGATTTTAAAGGCAAAAAAGCAGCTGAACAGGATCAGGAACCTGCTTAACCTGAAAAATGCAAGAAGCTATTTCTACTGCGGAAGCTCCAGGATGCTGGTGAGTGTTTAGGAATTCCATAAGCTTTTTATATAATCCGAAAATACAGAATGCCAATCTGGGCCCGTAGTCTAGCGGTTATGACGTCACCCTTACAAATACTTATGAAAGGTGAAGGTCACCAGTTCGAATCTGGTCGGGCCCATTTTTCTATTTTCTAAGAAAGATTTATAAAAGCCATTCTGATGCAAAGAATTATGCGCCAGTAGTCAAGTGGTTAAGATACGGCCTTGCCAAGGCTGTGACCCGAGAATTTTGGCGACAGCTAAAATCGGGATTTCGAATCTCGGCTGGCGCATTTTTTATTTTCTGCATTCAACAACCCTTTCTTCAGTCACAATAAAATCAACAGGAACATCGTGCTCTTCTCTGGGCACCTTATCAACAACCTGAAAATCAAAGCATAATCCTATCTTGACTGCTTTAGGCACTTTTTTGAGAAACTTGTCATAATATCCAAATCCATACCCTATCCTGTGGCCTTCTTTGTCAAAAGTGATTCCCGGCACCAAAACCAAGTCAATGTTTTTGTAGGCAATCTTCATGATTTCAATCGGCTCAAGAATTCCGAATTTTCCGCTCGGAATGAGGCTGTCTAAATCAATGATAACTGAAGGCTCGATTTCATTTTGCACAACTTTCGGGATAATAACTGTTTTTCTTCCGATAGATTCTTTTATCATATCGTGCGTATCGACTTCGCTGCTGAAAGAGACAAAGAACATGGCTGTTTTGGATTTTTTATAGGATTCGAGATTAAACAGGTTTGATTTTATTTTTCTGCTTTTTTCAACTATATCCTCTTTGGATAAAGAATTGCGCTTTTCAAGTATCTTCTCTTTTAATTGATTTTTCATTATTAGAATAAGATATTAAAAAACATTAAAAACCTTTCTAACGCTTGCCCAACAAGTCCGCTGTTCCTGCTCCCAGCGAAGCCAATACCGAGGTTACCGCTATCTGCTTGAAAAAGCCCACAGGATCCTTCAAGTCCACCATATTGAACAAAAAGAATATTGCTGCTACAACAACTATCGACGTAATAAAGATAAAAGTCGCCCTTTTGGGCAGCAACCCCAGTAATCTTTTCTCCTTGATTTCCCTGTAGCCGGTCTCATACATAAGGACAACTATCAGCAGATAAGAGAAAAACTATCAGCAGATAAGAGAAAACAAGCAGCAAAGAAGCCCTTGCCGTGGTGATCTTATCTGCCAGTACGCTTCCGTAAACAAACCCAAAATGCGCAACTACGCCGATAAAAGCGCCGACAATCCCCTTGTTTAAGTCCCTGAAATTGAATGCCGTCAGCGGCTTTTGGGAAACTTCTTTCTCGATTTTTCTTTCAATACTCTCTATTTTTTGCGCTTCTTTTTCCAGCTTTTTTTCCTCTTTTGAAATCTGGGCTTCCTTTTGCCCTATTTGCTCTGTTTTCTTCTCAACCTCTTCTATCTTGTTCTCTACTTTCTTTTCTTCAGAGAGAATTTCAAGGTCCTGCAAGGCGTCTTTAAGGGAGACTTTAGGAATATCCTGCTTTGCTGCCGGCTCTGTTTTAGCAATTGGCTTTGCCTTTTTAGCCTTTTTTTTAGAAGTATGCTTAGCTTTGGATTTGCCTCTTTTTTTTGACATTACTGGATTATTTTAACTGAATATATTTAAAGTTTTTGATTTTAATGGCTCAAAATCTTTTTCATATGCCCTATTCTTTTTTCAACCAATCTTTTGGTTCCAATGTCTTCCCTGTGGAAAACCTTTCCTTTAATTGATTTTGCAGCTTCTTCCGCTATTTTTTCCGCTTTTTCAAGATTTTCCGCAATTCCCAGGCAGGCGATTGCCCTGGAAGAGGCAGTATATAATCCGTCTTCCCTGTCATCAACAGAAGCATAATAAATCCTTGCATCTTGAGGTATCTTTCCGATAACTATTTTCTCGTTTTTTAGAGGATTATCGGGATATCCTTCCGGCACGACATACTTGCACACAGTTGCCTTGTTCTGGAATTTTATTTTTAGTTTATGCAGGGTTTGGTTTATTATTGCATTGCAGATTTCAGCAAAATCAGTGTCTAGAATCGGCAATACATTCATTGTTTCAGGGTCTCCAAGCCTTGCATTGTATTCGAGCAGTTTTATTCCGTCTTTTGTCTTAATCAGTCCGGCGTACATTACTCCCTTGTAATATTCTCCAGTTTCCCTGTATAATGCATCGGCTGCTTTTTTTGTTATATTCAGCCCGTCTTCAACATCCTGTTTAGTGAGAAAAGGCAATGAATGGTCTTCGCAGCTATAGCTCCCCATTCCGCCCGTATTGGGGCCAAAATCATTTACAAATGCCCTTTTGTGGTCCTGGACAGGCGGGGTTGCAATAACTGTCTTTCCGTCAGTCAGGCATTGCAGGGAAAATTCTTCGCCTTCAAGCTTTTCCTCAACAACAACTGAAGTATGGGTTTGCAGAACTTCATGGCAATAAGCTAATGCTTCTTCTTTAGTTTTGAAATGGTCTCCCTGGACTTTAACCCCTTTTCCGCCAGTCAAGCCGTCCGGCTTTAGAACGCATTCGTCAGTTTCATCAAGGAATTTCTTTGCTTCATTTATATTATTTTTATTGAAAATTTTAAATTTTGGGTTTCCGCTGATTTTGTATTTTTTTAATAAATTCCTTGTGAACGATTTGCTGGTCTCCAATTGTGCCAATTCCTTGGTTGGGCCGACTGATTTTATTCCAATTTCCCTAAGAGAATCTACAACACCATTGCTTAACGGCTCTTCAGGACCTATAAAGGCGAAATCAGGCCTTGTCTTTTGGGCAAATGCCTTTATTTTTGCCAAATCATTATAATTACCTAATTCAAAACTCTTGGATAAATGTATAATGCCAGGGTTTTTGGATTTTAAGTAAGAGAATAGTATTGCATCTTTGTTTTTGCTTAAAGTTTCAGCTATTACATGCTCGCGAGCGCCATTGCCGATTAATAGTATTTTCATCATGTTATGGTTTTTAATGCAATTTAAATTGTTTTTGATTTAAAATTAACAATTGTTAACAAGGGATTTTTATATAGATTATATAAAAGAGATAGATTTAAATAGGGTTTTTGCTTACAGAAGGTAAAGGGGGCAGTTATAACACTAAATGTTTATATTGTTATACTAAAGATATAAATTTGTATAAAGAAAATGGCAATGGCAGCAATGAATAATGGTGGCGATAATCCAATTGTAAGGATTCTAAGAAGTTTAGGTATAGGGGGCACTGAATCTTCTGCTGGAGATTTGGACAATCTAGATGAAACTTCTCTCTCTGGAATTCATTCACAATATTTGGCTACTTTTGCTATACGAAGCGCATTGGATTATGAAGCTTCTCTTGCAACAGGTAAACCAGATGCATCTGCTCATTTAAAGGTAGCACAATCACTAGCTAGATATATCTATGAACATGGGATGAGAGGTCGTAATATCGTGTTTCCTTTGCATACTATGATTGAGGGAGCCACTGACACAGGAGCTTTAGGGATTGCAATAGATCCTGATAGGGGCTACCCCATATCTGGTCATAATTATTTCGTGCTTAAAGATGCTGATGATGTATCTGCAGAACAGGCTTTTAGAGATTCCCTATCCTTCCAGGATAATCCTGACTTTAAATTGGAACATATTGTCGCAAGAGTCCCAATGGGTGATAGGAAGTCATTCTTATGGAAACAGTTTATTATAGGCCCTAATTTAAGTGAAGTGTTTTCAAGACTTGATGATGGTATACGGAGAGCACCTGAATCGGAAAGAAGAGCATTAACTTCACTTGAAGCAACTCTTTCAGAAATAGCTGCTGGAAGGCTCTTTTACTGGCAACAGAATTCTCCTGATTTGATTGCCGAA
Organism: Candidatus Woesearchaeota archaeon; assembly: GCA_016185845.1. GTDB lineage: Archaea > Nanobdellota > Nanobdellia > Woesearchaeales > GW2011-AR4. Next base: position 5,652 of record JACPMV010000001.1, read on the forward strand.
GCCAGAAATTACCAAAGAGTTGTTGATACCTATGTTAACAATATCGCAGAAGCCTTAAGGGGATTTGCACAATTTACAGACGCTCCAATTACTGAACAGGAAATTAGTAATGTACAAAGAACTTTTAATGGCATTGATTGGAATTTTGTTAACGCGCAAACTACGGTCAGAAACCTAGGAGCAACGTATAGGAATTGGGTTCTTCAAACTGGAAAAATAAATCTTGCCTATGACGATTTATTACGCTTATTCGCCACAGAGCCTAATGGCAAAGGTCCAAAAGTAAAAAAGGAGGCTCTTGGACAAGCTTTGTTTTTTGTTGACACTCCAAGCAAATACTCTCACGCGCTTGAAGACGCTTGGGAGATGGATCTTGCAGTCGAAGGAAGGGCCAAGAAAAAAGCAGTAGATTACTTAAAAGGGAGATATTCAAGCTTGGAGCAAGGCTCAAGAGTCAATTTCAGTAGCAATGAAAATGCATTAATGCACACTTATAGGGCTTTTAGGAGAGCTTATCTTATTTTGACCAGGCATTGGGAAAGGAATGACCAAATGCTTGCAGCCGGTGACATAAGCAAAGAAGATTACGAACGAAATAAAGAAAGGCATCAAAGAGAGGTTAGATATCTTGTAAATGAAGGAAATCGTGCAGTGCAACAATTAGTCAGATACTCATTGATTGCTCCTCAGACTGCTGAGACATTTGCGAATCTTGGAAAATATACGACCATCAAACGCTAGCCTTTTATTTCTCCATCATAATTCATGACTAAATAAGGCCCCACTAAACAGAAGATTTTCTGCATTATAGTGAAGATGTGGTAAATAACGATTTTTTCTATGTTATTAGTATTTTTGCCAAACAGCGATAAAAAACGATCTACTAGGATTTTCCTTTGATTTCCTATCGTAACAAGTTTTTGTTTATCGAATTTATAGAATATTTCATAAAAAAGGTTCAGCATTTCATTAGTTTTTTCATACATTTCAATGACTTCTTTGCTTAGTTTAATTTTTTTGCTTTTCATGCTGTAAATATAATCGCAAAGATACTTGTATTGGTCGGCTATGTTTTCCATTTCCTCTATAATGTAGTAAAGGGGGCCAATTTTTTTATTATTAACATAACCTTTCTTATTCAGAAATCTTCTGCATGTTGTTGTAAACCGATTATTGGCTTCTTCAAGAAAAGCAATATTTTTAAGATTCTCAAACTCGCCTTTTTTTATTGAAGTCAGACTCTCATTTGCCATTGATGTAAGCAATAAGAAAGTCCTTCTTAAAACAGGCTCAAAATCTTCTAGTTCGCCTGAAACGTGCTTTATAATGCAGTAATTCTTTCCTTGTTCTGTAATCTCATAGCCTACTGCTTCTTTCCCTATAGCTTTTTGTATTGAGTCTATTAGCTCTGGTTTATCAAAAGTTATTCTAATTTCATCAACTCCTCTTTTGTAAAGTGCTACAACAGATCTCAAAATCATTGGATCTAAATCACTTATGTCCAATTCTACTTTTTCGACTGTAAATTCTTTATCTGTATTTATTTGAAGAGAATTCCCGTTCTCCTCTATCTCCAACTCATCACCTTTCTTCACGCCATATTTCACCGACCATTTTCTCGGCAGTGAGATTAGCTGGGTAGAATTCGCTATCTGTATGACTCTTCTTTTAATGCTGACCGCCCCCAAAAATTTAAATATTATAATCTGTGCTTTAAACAAGCTTAAATATTATATACTGGCCCATAATACTATAAAATCCCCTTTAGTCTTTGAAGTAGCTTATAGAATTTACAATAGCTATATAAATCTTTCTTTTTTATATAATATTTATAGCGCTTATAAACTTTAAGGGCAAACTATATAAAAACTATAATCTGCCCACCAATAAAGAGATGTCTGGTGTCGTTAAGGGGTATTGAGGTGAAGAGTTATAAGACTGCGAGCGTGTAAAAATGAGAAAAACACAAATGCCAGCGGAAGAAGAGGCAATAGAGCCTGGCACCTTCTTTGAAGAGCTTGATATGCTGGACTTCAGAGACGACTTAAGATACAAGTAAGGTGTATATGGCTTTGTTAAAAAAAGAAGCTAATATTTGCATATTTGGCTAGATAATGAAATACTCTTTGTCAAAAACCGCCAAGATTGATTATATTTTGTTGCGGTTTTTGAGCATGCTCGGAAATCTTTGATTTCCGACATTTTATATAAATTATAAATTTCTCTTTAAAAAAGGAAATATTTAAATAAATCAATCTACATTCTATTGGTATGGGGGCAATATGCAAGGTGAAGCAAACCATAATTGCGCAATAGCCGCCGTTTATATCAAGGAAAACGGCGACTCGGCAAACCGTGCTCTGTTCTACCTCTACAAGCTTCTTCTGAACCAGCAAAATCGCGGACAACTAAGCGCCGGCGTGACAACTTTTAATCCAAAAAGAATGCAGGTTCTGGACACCTACAAGGACTTGGGCACTGTCAATGAGGTTTTCAGGACAAGCGACAGAATCCAGTCACTGGACATATTCAAAAGGTATGCCGGCAATAAGGGAATAGGCCATGTAAGGTACGCCACTTCAGGCAATGAAGACAGGGGATTGGCGCAGCCTTTTGAAAGGCACCACGGCAGGAAATGGAAATGGTTCAGCTTCTGCTGGAACGGCAATCTTGCAAATTATGTGGAATTAAAGCAGCATTTGATGGACAAAGCTGACTACCATATTGTTTACGACACTGATACGGAAATTCTGATGCATTACCTCTCCCGCGAGCTTAGAGGCTCAAATAAGCCGAATCTTGTCAAGGTGTTTACAAGGCTGGCGCAAAAGCTCGACGGATGCTTTAATATCGCTTTCATGAACGCCTTCGGCGAAATGATAATTCTTCGCGACCCTTATGGCTTCCGGCCGGTTGTCTACGGCTGGAAAGATGACATGTTCCTTGCTGCTTCTGAGTCAAATGCTTTAATCAACTGCGGCGTGACCGAATACAAGCATCTTCCTCCGGGCCACATGATCTACATCAAAAACGGGGATTTGAAGATAATAAAATATGCGGAAAGCCCGAGAAAAGCTCATTGCATGTTTGAATGGGTTTATTTTGCAAATGTCAGCTCGGTCATTGACGGCCAGTCTGTATATCTAACAAGGACAAACCTTGGCAAGGAACTTGCAAAGCAGGAAACTGAAAAGGTCAATGATGAATATGTTGTTGTTCCTGTCCCTGACACTGCAAAGGCTGCAGGCAACTCAATGGCATACGAGCTTGACCTGCCCGAGATGGAGGGCCTGATAAGAAACAGATATGTCGGAAGGACTTTCATAGAAGGCTCGTCCAGGGAAGACAGGGTCCAGAACAAATACGCTGCGCTCAAGGAGATTCTTCATGGCAAAAAGGTCATAGTTGTTGATGACAGCATTGTCAGGGGATCAACTACCAAGCAGCTGGTCAGCTACATAAAGAGCGTAGGCGGCGCAAAAGAAGTGCATGTCAGGATTTCCTGCCCGCCGATAAGGGGGCCCTGCTTTTACGGAATTGACATGTCAACAGTATCCGAGCTGCTTATACCAAGATACGAGAAGGAGCCAAAAAAAGGCGAGGTTTCAAAGGAAGTCATAAATAAAATCACAAAAGACCTCGGCGCAGATTCATTGAGGTATCAAAGCATACAGGGGCTTGTAAAAAGCATAGGCAAGCCTGCAAAAGATTTATGCATGGCATGCATCACCGGAGAATATCCGACGCCCTGGGGCAAGAAGCTTTACAATAAAGCATGGGATAATTACAGGAAAGGCATAAAAGAAAGGACTTATGCGTGTTAATTATAGTAATATTTTTAATATTTACATAATTCTTCTATATAGTGAGCAATATAACTAGGGTAGGTACCATTGAAGAGGTTATTTCTGGATTTAATGAGCTTGGAGTTGAAGGTGTCAGAGCCTTGGTTATTTTTCCTTATAACGTGAGAGGTCCAAATATAGTTAAAAACATTAAATCATACGCAAGATTATTGGAAGTAAATCTTCCACAAGACCCAAGAGTTGAAATGGAGCGATATGAAGGAACTAATCCGCATCATGATAAAAAGCATATGGGTAAAAGACAGTATAAAGACGCGTTACTCCAGTACCATGACCCGTACCCTGAGCATCCTAATTATATGTTTAGAAGAGAGTTTCCCGATGCTCCAATATTACGCAATGATGACTATCCAAGAAATTGGCAAGAAGAGGACTTTCAATTATCGGACCAATGGAATTTTACATGTAAATTAGACCAATTCATTGAAGTAATTCAAAGATTTAGAATGCATGGCCAGGTGCTTCCTCATTTTATTACAGCCTATCCAGTTGAACGGCTTTTGTATGCTAACGCAGTACAGGCTGATATTTATGTTGGTAGAGTAAGAGATTACTTATATGATTTAAGCATTATAGATGGGCATAGAAGATATCACTCGGCAAAAACTGCAAGTGTTGCAGCAATACAGAAATAAAAATTACCAATACCGACTATGGAAAAAATTTACAGGAAAGGCATTAAAGACAGGACTTATGCGTGCTAGAATCAAACTTCAATAACCTCGATTCCATTAACCTTTTTGAAGTCAGAATCTCTTGTTAATATTTTCTTAATACCTTTTAATTTCATCATGGCAGCTATTGAGGCGTCTGTTGGCAGCAATCCGTGGTCGATTGATATTTTGCAAGACAAAATTTCAGCATCATCGTTAATCATCAGAATTTTTATTCTGTATTTTATATTGGCATAAAACTGGAGATATTTTTCCATTATTTGATTTCTTATCTCTTCATTATTTTTTATAAATTTTATTAGTTCCCCTTTTTTATCTGTTTTGAGAACTTTCATTGCCTTATCGATTAACATTATAAACTTAACTTCGTTAAGAACGTTATAGCTGGTATAAATCTCTTTATTTTTATCGCTTATAATATTCTCAATTTTATCAGCTTTCTCTTTATCGTCTGTTAGGAAAGATATAAATGAATTTGTGTCTATAAATATATTTTCCATTTAACTGCCCATAACATCAAACATAATCTCTTCAATTTTTTTGATATTCTTAACTCCGCCTTTTCCAAAAAGCCCCCTTAGTTCACTGATATTATTAACCAAGGGTATTATAAGTATCCTATCCCTAGTGCTGATTATTTCTACCTTCTGCTTTGGCTTTAATCCCGTCTCTTCCCTTATAGATTTAGGGATTACAATCTCGCCTTTGCTTCCGACCGTTTTTGTGCGTGATAGCATAAGACCTTAAGAAACTCTGAACTTTATAAATATTTCGGAATTTTTTGCAGTTTTCGGAAATAGTTAAGAAAGAACCTATGCATGCTGAAAATAAAAAATTAATAATTATGCCGCTTGTTTATATCCGGCATCTCCTGATATCTTTTCAACTTCTTCCGCTTTCAGTCCCCTGTCGCCTTCAACAGCCTTGAAAGAAACTTTGTCCCCTTCTGTTATTGATGTGCCTTCCTTCAGCCCGCTTGAATGGACAAAATATTCCTTTCCGTCGTCACCTGCAATAAAGCCGAAATGCTTCATGCTGTTAAAAAATTTTACAGTTCCTTCTACCATTTTATTTACCTCCTATTCTTTGATTGGATATACGGGTTTATTATAAAAGCCTATGCTTTTTTTACTCGTATTCTATTGTTGCTGGCGGCTTCTGGCTGATGTCATACAGCACCCTATTGACTCCCTTGACTTCATTTATTATCCTTGTTGATATCTTCTCCAGCAGTTCCTGGGGCAGCTTTGCCCAGTCTGCCGTCATTGCATCAAGGCTTGTAACAGCCCTCAGTGTTATGATATATTCATAAGTCCTTGCATCTCCCATGACTCCGACTGTCTTTACAGGAATCAGGGCGGCAAATGCCTGCCATGTCTTGGAATAATATCCGGAATTTTTCAATTCCTCAATGAAGATATAATCCGCTTCTTTCAAAATCTTCAATCTCTCCTCTGCCACTTCCCCAAGTATTCTTATAGCAAGCCCGGGCCCGGGAAAAGGATGCCTGTTTAATATTTCATCAGGGATTTTCAGCTCTTTTCCAAGTGTTCTTACCTCGTCCTTGTAAAACTCCTTCAGGGGCTCAATAACCTTGAGCTTCATCTTTTCAGGCAAAGTCAGGTTATGGTGGCTTTTTATCTTTGAAGCGTATTTGCTTGGCTGCGCGCTCTCAATCCTGTCAGGATAGATGGTTCCCTGACCGAGGAATTTGATGTCTTTGTGCTTTTTTTCCAATTCTGTCACCTTATTGTCAAATACCTCAATGAAAGTATGCCCTATGATCTTCCTTTTTTCTTCAGGATCAGTAATTCCTTTCAGCCTTTCCAGAAACATCTTTGAAGCATCAACGGCAAAAAAATGCCTGAAGCTTAATTTTTTCTCAAAATATTCCTTGACTTCCTCAAGCTCGTTCTTCCTTATCAGCCCATGGTCAACAAAAACGCAGTAGAGCCTGCTGCCGATTGCCTTATGGAGCAGTGTTGCCGCCACTGTGCTGTCAACTCCGCCCGAAGCGCCCATTATCACAGATTTGCTGCCGACTTCCTTTTTTATTTCCTTTATTAATTTCTTGGGCAAATCTCCTATCTGCCAGTCCTTTTTTGCCCTGCAAACATCAAAAACAAAATTCTTAAGTATCTGCATTCCGCTTGGCGTATGCGCGACTTCTGCATGAAATTGTATTCCGTAAAGCTTTCTTTTTTCATTTTCAAATGCGGCTATCCTGCACGTGTCTGTTGAAGCCAGAATCTCAAAATCCTTTGGAAGCTCTGTAACCAAGTCTCCGTGGCTCATCCATACCTGCTCTTTTTTTGACAGTCCTTTCAGCAATTTCCCGTTTTTCTTGACTATCATCTCTTTTTTTCCGAATTCTTTTAGTTTTCCCGCTAAAACCGTTCCGCCGGCATATTTCCCGATCAATTGCTCGCCGTAGCAGATTCCCAAAACCGGGATTTTCAGGTCCAGGACTTTTTTGTTCATCAAAGGCGCGTTATGATCGTAAACGCTTGACGGCCCTCCTGAAAGGACAATGCCGTCAGGTCTCATTTTCCCTATCTCTGAAAGGGACATGTCGCACGGCTTCACATCCGAGTAGACTCCCAGCTCCCTGATTCTTCTTGCAATGATGTGGGCATACTGCCCGCCGAAATCAAGTACTAAAATCATTTTAACTAAATAGTTGTTTAAACCAATTGAGTATATTATCTATTATGCCGGTTTCTTTTTTCTGCTCTTTTTGCCCTGATTTAATTGCTTGCTTTTGCTCACTTGAAATATTTTGGGAAGTGGCTGGGGGGTTGATAGCTTTTTTGCTTGAATCCTCTGGCTTGTTTGCAATCTTTTCATTCAGCTCTTCAATTAATTTTTCTTTTTCTTTCTCAATATCAATGGAATCTTCTTCTTGTTTCGTTTCTGATGTTTTCTCTTCCGCTTTTGGCTCATTATTGGTTGGTTTTGGTTCGTCTATATCTATTAAAAGATTGTTTCCGCTTAAACTGCCCTTTTTCTTGTTAATCAAAAAATCTACTGCATCTCTTGTGCCTTTATCGCTATAACCTGCAATTACCATATGCACATAATCTTTGTACCTATACAAGATTATCATTGCCTTGCCAGGCTCCAGCCATATATCACACTGCTTGGGATAGCCAATAATTTGGGCTGAAATTGGATTATGGCATGCGCTGCCTATTGAGATTATATTCTGGCTTAAATCATCTATTTCGCTTGATAGCTTTGCAAAGCCAACAAGATTTTTTCCCAGATAAAATACAAAAGATGATGCAAGATTGCTTTGGGCTATTACGTCGCTTGCAGGAGCTTGATTTCCAACTACTATAGCTGCATTGAAATTCCCATTCTTCACAAACATATCTGGATAATTGGATAAGTCGGGCGGGATGATGGGTTCTATTGGCTCTGAAACCCCGGGAGTGGAAAGGCCGCTTTGGTCTGAAGAGCCATCAGCGGACACTGTGCTAATCAGCACTATCACTAAAAACATTTGTATTGCTATAATTTTTATTTTAGTCATTTTAAGTGCAAATTAAATCAAGTTTTCCTTCTTCGATTGCCTTTTTTATCTCTAATCCTATCCTCTCCCCATAGCTTATTGAAAATCCGTATAAATATCCTGAATAAGGTGTAAACAAAGTTCCCGGGCTTCCCGGAATTCTCATTGAAACATCAAAGATTACAATGTCTTCCTTGCCTTCTTCTGCAATTACTGCTCCCTGCAGGGCAAATGGACCTATGATTCCGACAGAATGCTCTTTTTTGCATGCTGCAACAAATTTTTCCCCCATCTCAAAGATTTTTTCCAGCAAAGATTCCTTGACAGTAACGTTAAAATGCCCTGTTTCGATATACTTTGGCTTTACGTGCCTCAAAACTTCAATTTGCTCTGTTGCGGGCAGCCTTAAGATTCCGTCCAGATTTGTCTGCCTCCTTGCATCTGTTCCCATCAATTCCAGTTCACCAGTCAATGGGCTGTAAAAGAAATTAAAGTTAACATGCGCGCCTATTGCATATTCCTCAATAACTGCCTTGCCCAAGTCTTTTTTTGTTATTATCTTTTTATTGATTAATTCTGCTGATTTTTCCTTGAAATCCTTGTAGCTTGAGCATAAGAAGAATGCCCTTTCATACCTTCTTTTTGCCTCTGCAACCTTTACAATTACCAATCTGTCAATCTTTTTGGCATCTTTGAAGATTTTTGGGGTTCTTATTCCTGCCTTCTCTAATAAATGATATTGGTTTTTAGGAACATCCCTTTCTTCGAGTTTTACCATATCTCTTGTGCCATAAATCGGGACCAAAAACTTATTTTCAATATCCCTGAAGTTGCAGTAAACCCAGAAATACCTGTTATGTACAAAGATTGTGTTTCTCTTCCTTAATCCCTCCTGAACATCTTTTTTAGTTATGTCGGAGAATTTATTGACAACGATTACCTCATCAACAAAGCCGATTCCTTCCCTTCTCTTGTAGTATTTTGAATATGTTTTTTCCCTTCCTTTCTGGGCAACAACCAATGTCTTGAATCCGTGCGAATGCGCGCCCCTGCATACGTCCAATGCAGAATGCCCGCCAAGCACACCTATAGTTATGTTTTTTTTGTCATAATTCTCCAATAATTTTGATATTTGTTTTGGGGATATCATTTTATTTTTAGTTTATATCAGATATTATAAATTATCAATTGATAGTTACAGTTATCAGTGATTGTTTTATTTTGTATTTCTGATATCTGTTCGGCAGTTATCATTTTTCAGCGCAAAATCTTATTCATCTGGTTCTTCTTAATCGCGTTCTTTATCTCCAGCGCAATCCTTCTTCCTGTTGACATTGGAACATTGTACTTAAGGGCAGTATAAGGTGATCCTTCAATGTAAGGGTTTGTCCCGGCAACAATCCTTGCAGATATTTCGAAAACATGAATTTCCTCTTCAGGAGTCAGGATAGTTTCAAGGCAGAATGGGCCGAATAATCCTGGTGGCGCAAGTTTCTGGGACTGCTTTACAACATTTTCCCCCATTGTGATAAGCCTTGGCAAAAATGATTCTCGGACAACAACAGGGATATTTCCGACAATGACATAGCTTGGGTCAATTTTAGGCAATACAATCTGGTCTCTTGCAGATATCCTTCCCAAGGAGTCAACATTGCTCTCGTATCTTATATCCATCCCCATTATTTCAATTTCATTGGTCAGGGGAGAGTAGAAATAATGGATAAATAATGGCACCCCGATTATATACTCCTGTATGACATATTTTCTCAGCTTGTATGGCTTGATTTTCTTGTTGAAGTCCTTTTCATCTTTTGCAAGAAAGTAACCTTTTCCTCCCTCTGCGCCCATGAACTTGACAATGACAAGCCCATCTATATCCTTTGGGCTTTTGTACAGCCCGGGTACTTTCAATCCTGAATTGACAAGCCACTGCCTTTCCAGGTTCCTGTCAGATTCCCACTTTAGGATTTTCTTGTTGCCGAAATAATTGACCTTCAGCTTTTCCACTTCCTCATAGCCCATATAGGTCACAAAAGAGCCGTGGGGTATGACAATGGCATTCTTCTTTATCAGCTCATTCTGTATCTTTGGAAAATTCCTGTAAGAATCAATGGAGATTATCTCATCTGCCACTCCAAACATCTTATAAGGCCTTTCAGAGCCTTTTTTGCACACAGCAATAGTCTTAAACCCTTCATCATGCGCCCCTTTGAATACCTGCAGTGCAGAATGAGAACCGATTGTTGCTATTGTATATTTCTGTTGCGCCATATCATAGTGAAGAGAGCGCTGTATTTAAATTTTACTACCAGCACTCTAAACAATATGATTATTTTCAATATGGAAAGAAAATTATCTAAAATATTACTGAAATAAATTATTAAATGATGCTAATATCTCACATTAAAATGATGGAATCACAACTCAGAAGAACAACAGGGACAGCTTACGGCGAATTGATGAGAGATTCGGGAATAAGCTTGCCCGAAGGTAGGTATATAACTGGAATTGATTTTACATTAGGATTGGTAAATGGTGGGGTTATTGCCAGAAGAAGTGTCAGGCCAATATTAAAAGACATTTGGGATAGTCCAAATTATGGTTTAGCGGATGATGCATATACTGGAATTCAAATAGTTAGGGATATTCGTAGAAGAGGTCATGAGAATACTCCATATATATTTAACCCGTGGAGAGAGATTATGGGAGGAAATCCATTTATTCATTGTAATTATTATGAATATTCTGCTGCAGAGAGGATTTTCGGCAATTTATCAAGTCCGAGGAAAATCGCTAAAACATTAAAGAATATTTATGAATTGTTTGTGGCGCTGCCTCAATCACTTCAGGAAGATTTCTTGCACCAATTGAATTGTGATCCTTGCCATTTAGGAACTGCTGGAGCTTTGGATCTGACATCTGACCAATTAAGAATCTACCATCAAATTATGAGTGATGTATCTGCGGATCAAAAAGAAGAAGTTAGAGACATGCTTCGATTGATGTCTGTACATAACATTTGCGTAGACAAGGGAGAGATTGTAAGGCGTGAAATTGACCACCTTATGGGATTTGATATTTCAACGATTCCAACAAGGTGGAGAAGAGGGAATTTAGAAGAAGAGGTACTAACAGAAGAAAGGGTAAGGGAACTAAAGGACCTATTGCAAAGAAAAAAGATAAGGACATCCTAAAATAACTTTTTCCAAAACCTTTAAATAAAAAATACTATTCCGCCGTATTATGGCCAAGCAATCCAATAATCCCTCAAACATTGCAGTTATCGGCATGGAATGGGGAGATGAAGGCAAAGGCAAAATAATTGATTTCTTGGCTGAAAAGGCAGATGTCATAGCAAGGTTCAACGGCGGCAATAATGCAGGCCACACAATCGAGGTTGGAAACAGCAAGCTGGTTGTGCATTTGGTCCCTTCAAGCGTGATGCACAAAAACAAGCTGGGAGTGATAGGAAACGGATTAGTTGTTGATCCAAGAGTCCTGCTAAATGAAATAAAAAATCTTGACAAGAGCAAAATAAAAATCACTCCTGACAATCTGGCTGTCAGTGAAAACTCTCATGTAATTCTGCCGCACCACATCGAGGAAGACAAAAAGGCAGGCGGCGCAATAGGTACGACAGCAAGAGGCATAGGTCCCGCATACACGGACAAGGCTGCCAGAATAGGGTTAAAGATGTATGAGTTTGTTGACGATGTTTTATTTAAAAAAAGATTCGGCTCAGAGGAGTTTTATCCGCAATACAAGGAATATGCCCAGGCATTGAAGCCGTTTGTAACGGATACGTCAGTATTGATGAACAATGCACTGGATAAAAATTACAGGATTCTTTTTGAAGGCGCCCAGGGAACTTTGCTCGATGTTGACTTCGGTACATACCCGTTTGTCACATCTTCAAATGCAACTGCAGGCGGAGTCTGCACTGGGCTGGGAGTTTCGCCAAAAAAAGTGCAGAGCGTTTTGGGAGTCTGCAAGGCATACAAGACAAGAGTCGGCTCGGGCCCTTTCCCGACAGAAATCACAGGCGCGGCAGGTGAAAAAATACAGAAGATCGGAAAGGAGTTCGGATCGACAACGGGCAGGCAGAGAAGAGTCGGATGGTTTGACGCCCTGATTGGAAAGTATGCCGTAATGGTCAACGGCATTGATTCGGTTGCTTTAACCAAATTAGATGTCTTGACAACTGTTGAAAAAATCAGGATATGCGTTGCCTACAAATACAGGGGAAGCATAATCCGGAATTTCACAACCAACATGAAGATACTGCAGAACTGCCAGCCGGTTTATGAGGAATTGGACGGCTGGTGGGATGACCTGACAAAAGTCAGGGCTTATGACCAGCTCCCAAACAACGCAAAGAAATACCTGAGAAGGATTGAGCAGCTGCTTGGCGTTCCGATTTCAATAATTTCTGTCGGCCCTAAAAGAGAGCAGACGATTGTTGCAAGGAATGAGTTTTTGTTTTGATTATTTTTGAATGAATAAAACGCCTTCTTTATTTTTAAATTCCTTATCGCCAGTTACAAATTTTAAATTATTTTCTAAAGCGTAGATGTAGCCGATGCAGTCAAAAATTGATAAATCTTCTTTTTTATGGTCTATCCTGTATTTTAGCGCTGTGATTAAAATTTCCCTGCTGACTGGCCTGCAAAAAGATGATAATCTGTTATGCCAGTAGATTGCTTTGTCTTCTTTGCCGTCCCTGTATAATACTGAGTAATATTCTGCTATTGTCAAGTCTGTTATAATAAATTCCTTATTTAGAAATTCCGAAAATTTTGGATTTCCATTTCCTATTTCAGCGAGTGCATATGTGTCTAAGCAGAACATCTTAAATGTATTTACTTTCTTTTCCCCGAATTTCCTTTAATATCTGTTCAGTAGGCTTGCTTAACTTTACTGAGCCAAACAATTCCTTTAACGGGTTGTCCTTTGGCTTGATATCTAAAAAAACTTCTTGGTTTTCCCTTATTTTAAGCTCTTTGACAACATCTTTAGGTATTACAATTCCCAAAGAGCTTCCCCATTTGCGTGTTTTTGATATTATCATAGTTATATACTAAATATAATAGTTAGATATAAAGTATAACTAATATAAAAAGGTTTTGTTTTAAAAATAGAGCAGACGATTGTTGCAAGGGGTGAGTTTTTGTTTTAGATTGTTATTTTAAATAATTAATATTTTCGTTTATAATAAATATTGTTTTCAAACCAACTTAATTTAGTAATTTTAAATTTATTTACTTTATTAGTTTCTACATGTTTTAAAAAATCTCTAAAAACATCTTTAAAGTGACGATTATTTATATTATTAAGATGTAAAGCATATATAAAAAAACCTATTATTAACGCCCAATAATTCAAAAAAATATCTTTAGTTAATACTCCTATTGAAAATAAAAACCCTATAGCGGCTCCAAGAAACAATCCTCTTTGGATAAATCCTATTGTTATATTTTTTTCATAAATTATTAAATATTCTTTCCATAAATCAATTAGGATTTTATCTTTATCTGGCTTTTTCATTTATAAACACTCCTAAATCCTCTCCACGCTCAGTTTCCCCTTCTCAACCTTGAGGACAACCTCGTCTTTCTCGCCGAACTTTGCAATGTCGGTCACAATCTTGGGCAGTAATATCCTAGAAGCCCTGAAATCCAGGTTAGTTATTATCTGCTGGGCTATCTCCCCGCTTAATCCCAAGTCCTCAAAAATCTTCAAAGTTGCCTCGTCCCTGTCCCTTGCAGAGAACACTTCAGATTTTTCAAAAAGGAATTTTGCAATCTTGTCGGCAACATTAGTGCTTGTCGCTTTTGTTATGCCCTGAAGCCCGGGGCTTAAATTGACTTCTATGACCAAAGGCCCTTTCGCGCTCTCAAGCATATCAACTGCGCAAATGTCAGCCCCTATGGATATTGATGTGTCAATCGCTATTCTCTTTGTCCTTTCGTCCAAAACACAGGCTTCTCCTATTCCGCCGGCATGTATGTTTGCCCTAAGCTCGCCCTTGACTGCTTTCCTTTTCATGGAAGCAACAACCCTGTCGCCGACAACAAGCGCCCTTACATCAACACCCCCCGTTTCTATGTATTCCTGTATCAGGAATGGCTGCTTTAATGCGAACAATGCATCAAGCATTGATGAAGCGGCAGCATAGCTTTCTGCAAACATGACTCCTTTTCCCTGCGTGCCATGCGGAAACTTGAGAACAATTGGATAATTGACTTCATTCAAAATCTTCTTGGCAGCCCTTGTTGAAGAGGTTAGGTAAGTGGTAGGCATTGGAATATTGAAATGCTGCAGAGCCAGGTGCGTCAGCAGCTTGTCATGCCCCAAAGTAAACGTCTCTGATTTTATCGGCATATAAGACGAGTTGTATAATGTTCTTGTGACTGCTCTAAGCAAGTTGGAATACCTAAAAGAGCCTCTTGCATAAATGCAGCTGTACTGCGGCAGGGCTTTTCCCTCATAAAGCACATCAAGCTTCCCGCCCCCGAGATTGACTTCAACATCCCTCAGATCAATATTTTCAACAGTATCAAAATAATTCTTCATGGATTCAGCTATCATCAGTGAGCTTTTGCTTCCCAAGGACATTACTGCTGATTTCATTTTGTCGGGTCTATCAGGAAACCATCTTTCAGTATGTTCTGCCCTATCAAAATCCTGTATTTCATGTGGGCCCTGTCTGCCAGTGTAAATTCTGATTTTATTTTCTTGCCCGCAAGCTCAATCGTTGCCTCTATGATTGGCCTCAGTTTTGAGCCGTGCGCTGATTTTACTAATCTTGATTTTATCACAGGCCCTAGCTTCAGTTCAGCAGCAAAGTTTGTATCAATCGAGCTTTTGGTTGCGCCAGTGTCTATCTTGGAAATTACATTTTTCCTTGTGCCATTGCAGTATACTAAGACCTTTTCAGCAAGCCCTATGACTATCCTGCCGTCTAAAACCTTGTACCTCCCCATATGGGACATAGAAACAAAATCGTTTATTAAGTTTGCGGTTTTATTTTTCCAGTATCAACTGCGCTTCTTTCACGCCTTCGGTTTCTTTGATTTTATTAAGCAATTTAGTTACCCTGTCAATTTTCCCCTTCACGACAATCAGCTCAAGGCAGGTGTGGTGATCCAGATAAGTGCGCATAGAGGAAACAATCTGGCAGTGATAGTCGTGCTGCAGGTTTGAGACATTCTTGCCGTAATGGCCTGCCCTCTGGTCATAGACAACCTTGATAGTCCCGAGAATTTCATCATGATGCTTGTGAAA
>JACPMV010000021.1 GCA_016185845.1 Candidatus Woesearchaeota archaeon
GCGATAATCTGACTATTAATTATGCTCCGCCTCTTGACGGGAACGGTGAATGGCAAACTACATATGGTGATGCAGGCGCCTACAATTCAGAGATTTCAGTTTCCGACGGAAAGTCAGCTGTTTATGAACCAATAGAAATCATTGTAAAAAGGAAGGAAGAAAGCACAAAGATAGGAATATACGCGCCTGAAAGCCCGGTCTATGCATCCGAAGGCAGCATTATATTTTTTAACGTGTCTGCAAGCGACCTGAATAATGACGAATTAAGCTATGAATGGCATTTGGACGGAAAAAAAGCAGTTGAAGGGCAAAGTTTTGCTTATCAGGCCTCGTATAATGACGCAGGGATACATAAAGTCAAAATAGTGGTTTCTGACGGCCTGCATGATGCGAGCATGGACTGGGAGGTTATCGTTGACGATGTTGACATCCAAAAAATACTTGACAGCATTCCCGATGCTGCGGTGCATGAAGGCCAGATTGCCTCATTAGAATTGCCTGATTTTGGGTCTTACGGCTTGGAATACTCAGTTTCAGAGCCTATAGGGAATGGCAATGAATGGCATACAGGTTTTGAAGACGAAGGCTCATACGCCATAAAAGTGGCGGCAGAAGGCCACGGCTTTAAGGGATCAACAGATGCCAATGTTGTGGTAAGCAATGTTGACAGGCCCCCTATATTCGAAAAAATTGATAATGCAGTTGTAAATGAAAACCAGGAAGTTAACCTAACCATTAAGGCAGATGATCCTGACGGAGACGAAGTTTATTACTCCGCAAAAAACATTCCCCAGGGCGCAAAATTTGAAAACAATGAATTTACCTGGATTCCTGATTTTGATACAGTAAAAAAAGATAATTTTATAGATTACATGATTGACAAGCTGAAAACATGATTGACAAGCTGAAAGCTTTGAACAAAAACTTCTATGTCCAGTTTATAGCCACTTCAAATGGCAAAAGCGTTGTAAGCAATGTGGTTATTACGGTCAAAGACACCAACAGGGCCCCTATTCTGGAGGATTTCAGCCAGATAAATGTCAATGAAGGCGGCACAGTCAGGATAGCGCCGAATGCTTATGATCCGGACGGCGATGCGATAACAATCTATTATTCGGGGTTCATGGCAGGCAATGCTTACACAACTAACTTTAATGATGCAGGAACTCATGAAGTTAAAGTCACCGCCAATGACGGCCAGCTTGAAACAACAAAAGTTGCTAAAATAATGGTCAATAACACTAACCGGCCCCCAATTTTTGAAAAAATACATGACAGAAAAATAAAAGAAGGCGGAGAAATTGTGATTTTGCTTGACTCATACGACCCTGACGGAGACAGCTTAATCTACTCAATTGAAAACCCGCCTGAAGGCTACAAATTAAGCGGAAATGTATTTACTTGGACTCCCGGATATTCAGCAGCAGGCAGGCAGGAAATAAAAAACTTTGACATAGTCTTTGCAGTAGGCGACGGCAGGCTGGCAGCAAAGCAGGTCGCCAAAATACAGGTGGAAGACAAAAACAGGGCCCCAAAAATTATAAACTCGACAAATGCCGTATTTGTGGGTGTTAACGAGCCTGCGCTGATGTTTATTGATGCTTTAGACCCTGACGGCGACCAATTGGGCTATGTGTGGGACTTCGGGCTTTTGGAAAAATACCAGGCAGGCAGCAGGCACCAGAGGACATTTTCAGCTCCGGGAGAAAAGCAGGTCAAGGTTATAGTAAGCGACGGAATTGAAGAAGTTGAGCAGGGCATAAGCGTTTTTGTCAAGGAAAGCGCAGTTTTTATCCCGTCTTCAGGAGCCGCAACAGCAGGCGCAGCAGTCCAGAATGTCCCGCCAAAAATAATTGATGCAAGCTATTATATCACAGCCAGGGTAAACCAGCCTGTCCTGCTTTTCGTAAAGGCAGCTGACGATAACAAAGACCAGCTAAAATACACCTGGGACTTTGGAGTTCTGGACAAGCATGAAGGCACGGCATACCACCAAAGAATTTTTACTAGCAGGGGAACAAAAACTGTCAAAGTAATGGTAAGCGACGGGTTTTATTCAGTGCAGCAGCTGATGACTGTTAATGTGGTATGATTTATAAAGTCTGAAATTTAGCAAATGAATATGGATAAGCATAAAAAAGACCTGTTAATAGGATTTTTGATTTATGTATCAAACATTTTATTGATGTATTATCTCTGGCAAAATAATATTGCATTAACTGTAATTTTTATTGTCATATCTGCATTTGTTTTATTAAAATGGGCTGATAAAGAAGAAAAAATAGTGTACTTTGCAAGTTTTGTTCTTGGTCCAATCTTGGACCTTATACTGATTCCAAGGGGAGTCTGGGCTTGGGGAAATCCATCGCTGTTCGGAATTCCGCTCTGGCTTCCTTTATTCTATGGAATTTTGACAGTAACAGCTATTAAAATAGGAAAATCAGCAGCAAAACTTTTGAAAAACATACAAAGAAGTATGTATAATCCCAAGAAAGAGATGTTTATAGGATTTCTTGTGTTTGTAATAGATATCTTATTTTTTTATTTCTTTTGGGAAAGCAATATTGTCCTGACTGCTTTGCTTTTGGCCATGTCCGCAGTCGTATTGATATGGCTAAGCAGCAAGGAAGAGAAGATATTATATTTTATATGCTTTGTTCTTGCCCCAGTTTTTGATTTAATCCTTGTCCCAGGAGGTGCATGGACTTACGGAAACCCTTTTATTTTTGGCATTCCGCTTTGGCTTCCGGTCGGATACGGCCTTAGCACAGTGATGATAGTTAAGATAGGCAATTCTATTGCAAGATTGATTAAATGATTTTTCTTAAAAAACTTTATAAACAACCTTCTCTTTATTTTGCCAATGGCTTCAGTAAAGATTGACGACGAGTTTGACAGCGCAGTCCTTAATATTGCGCTTGACACTATAAAACTTGGGAAGCAGGCTTTGATATTTGTAAACACAAAAAAATCCGCTGAGAAAACCGCAGAGGAAATCTCGAAAAAGATCAAGGCTGAAGATGAAATTCTCGAATCATTGTCGGAAAGCGCGCTAAACTCGCTTTCAAGGCCGACAAAGCAGTGCGAAAGACTGTCACATTGCCTGAAGAAAGGCATTGCATTCCATCATGCCGGCCTGATCCAGAAGCAGAAAGAAATAATTGAGGAAAATTTCAGGAACGGCGCAATAAAAATAATTTGCTGCACCCCCACGCTTGCTTATGGGATGGATTTGCCTGCTTTTCGCGCAATAATCAAAGACCTGAGGAGATACACAATACACGGATTGAGCTGGATTCCTGTCCTGGATTATATGCAGATGTCAGGAAGAGCCGGGCGCCCAAATTATGACAATGAAGGCCAGGCAATCGCAATCGCGCTGTCAAACTCTGAAAAAGAAAAAATAGAGGAAAGATATGTCAATGGCAGCCCTGAAGACATATATTCGAAGCTTGCAGTCGAGCCTGTGTTAAGGACATATGTGCTTTCGCTGATTGCCGCAAATTTCATAACAACCAAGAAAGAATTGCTTGATTTCTTTGACAAAACATTTTATGCCCACCAGTTCAAGGACCTGAGAAGGCTGCATTCGGCAATAAGCAAGGTCATAGACATGCTTGACGAATGGGAATTCATAATAACTTCCGGCGACGAGGATTTTGCAGCCGCGAACGAGATTAAAGACCAGAAATTCAAGGCAACTTTGATAGGAAAAAGGATTGCAGAGCTTTACATAGACCCGCTGACTGCAAATTTCATGATTACATGCCTGAGAAATGCGTCTGACAAAAAGCTCGAAGCATTCTCATTTTTGCAGGCCATCTCGCACACTTTGGAAATAAGGCCGATGCTTAAAGTCGGCCTGAGGGAGCACGACAAGATACAGGAGGCAATGCTTGAGTTCAGCGACTACATTTTGGAAGACGAGCCGTCTATGTACGATCCTGAATACGAGGAATTTTTAAATTCAGTCAAGACAGCCCTGATGTTCAACTCATGGATTAATGAGCAGGACGAGGAATTTTTATTGGAGGAATACGGCATAAGGCCCGGCGAGCTGAGGGCAAAAACAGACAGGGCAGACTGGCTTCTTTATGCTGCAGAGGAATTGAGCAAGATAATGCATTACCAGTATCTGGTAAAAGAGATTATAAAGCTAAGATTAAGGCTAAAGTACGGCGTAAAAGAAGAGCTGCTCCCCTTGGTAAGGTTGGAAAACATCGGAAGGGTAAGGGCAAGAATCCTGTTCAGGAACAGGCTGAGAGACATAAAAGATGTCAAGAATGCAGATTTGTCGACTTTGACGCAATTGCTGGGAGAGAAAACCGCTTTAGGAATAAAAAAGCAGCTTGGCCAGGAAAATCTGGAAGTTCATGAAAACAAGAGAAAAGGCCAGATTAGCTTAAGGGATTGGAGGGAATGAGCTTTTATTTAATTGGTATAGACTCAGTTAAGTACCTTAATTGTCTGTTATACATATTCATCAAAAAGCGCATTGCAATGCCGTATATTTCTTCAACAGATTTCCTGACACTAGGCATAGGCAAAAATACAAGGAATTCATCGCCAGCGCCATCATTTACCCTATGAGCCACTATGTCCGGAGTATTGGATAACCCTCTCCTTTCAACCTGCCTTCTATCACCCTCGTTATGATCCTGACTTGCTCTGAAATCTCTTCTATCAATGCCGCTTCTCGAATCTAAAGACAAGGATTTCCCTACTTCAGCCAATAGATTGTCAACAAATGAAGAACCATATCTTGAATTTGCATCTTTCATATTATTGCCGTCGAATAGAATGTAATACCCTTGGTTAAATCCAAGTTGCCTAAGCTGTAGGCGCCTTAAATCATAACCCATTTTATTATATAATCCAGTTCTTGGATCCCTTCCCAGATTTTCTACAGCCATTATGTCCTCTTCACTTGTATGGCTATGGTGCACCAATCTTACTATCCTGGCATAATCTCTTGCATTGGATGCTATGTCCTCAATATCTGCAATCGGCTCTCCATTATAAACAACAATATTCGGGCTAAATTTTCTATTACCATCAAATTGAGCTTTTCTTTCCTTGGCTTTTCCGAGTGCAACTTCAGCTTCTTCGAAAGACCTTCCAATACCGCATGAAAAGGTTATAATTCCCTCTAAGTTTTTTGTCATGCTATCAGCATTGTTTTACCCATTTATAAACCTTTCTATTTTGTTACTATAAATAAGTAGTAAATTATATCTTCAACAACCTTTATAAACGGTGTTTTGCAACTTTGATTGCGCCCCTCTAGTATAACGGACCAGAATACGGGCTTGCGGAGCCTGAGATCGGGGTTCAATTTGCGGAAAGCGAGCATGCTGCCGCATGCAAGTCCCCGGAGGGGCATCACCATAACAAAATAATTATATAAGAAGTCAACTCTTGAATAAGAAATGACTAAGCAAATAAAGCGACTTTACAGGTCCCAAAAAGACAAAGTGATTGCAGGAGTCTGCGGCGGGATAGCGGAATATTTCAACATAGACCCCGTAATACCGAGGCTTATTGCTGTCTTGCTGATTTTTGCCGGCGGATTCGGCATTTTGGCTTATATAATCGCATGGATAATAATACCTCAAAACCCCAACCAATAATTATCATTTCTTCAGCTCTTTCATCAAATCATCAGTATCAAGGCGATTTGTATACATAATTAAATTTCCATTTGAGTCATATTTCCACTTGCTTCTATCCCATTGCCGTCAGGATCTTTTAAATATACTGCTTCGCTAACGCCGTGGTCTGAAGCGCCTTCAATCGGATAATTATATTTCATCAGCCTTTTGAAGACTCTTGCAAGTTCCTTCCTGCTTGGAACTAAAATAGCAAAATGATACAATCCTGTGCTGCCCTCTGGCGCTGGTTTTCCATTTGCGCTTTCCCAAGTATTAAGGCCAATGTGGTGATGATAACTGCCTGCAGACAAAAAAGCCGCGCTGTTGCCCATTTGAGTCATAACTTTAAATCCCAAAACTTCATTATAGAACTTGACAGACCTTTCCAAATCAGAAACCTTAAGGTGCACATGCCCAATAGTTGTTTTTGGGTTGATGAACTCATTAGTATTTTTCATTGCAAATCAAGTCAATTTATTGGCACTTCTATGAGCAAAATTTTGCTTTGCTCCTTTGCTTTAAAAGCCACTTTGTCTGTTCCAGTTATCTCAGCAGAGTCTCCTGTTTCTAGTATCTTTTTCTCCAAATCAATTCTCCCGTATATAATAAAAATGAAAGTGCCATGAGGGCCATCTTCAAGTTTCTGCACTATTTCATTTCCCTTGTCGAAGCTGCCGATAAACATGAAAGCATCCTGATGAAGATAAACTCCATTTTTTTTAGTGCCTGAAGCTATCTCATGCAGTTTATTTCTAGTTGTGGGGATTTTCTTCTGCTCGTAGCTTGGCTCCAAATTCATTTCATTCGGCTCAATCCATATCTGGAGAAAATGTGACTTGTCTGTTTTGGAATGGTTGAACTCGGAATGCATTACACCTGTTCCCGCAGACATTCTTTGCACTTCATTTTCTTTTATTATGCCGTGGTTGCCCATGCTGTCTTTGTGCTCCAAGGAGCCTTCAAGAACTATGGATATAACCTCCATGTTGTCATGGCGGTGCATTCCAAAACCTTTTCCTGCATCCACAATATCGTCGTTAAGAACCCTTAATGCCCCAAATCCCATTCTTTCTGGATTGTGATAATTAGCAAAGCTGAAGCTGTGCCTGCTCAATAGCCAGTCGTATCTGGAAATTCCCCTGTCTTCAGATTTAAGAATATTAATATTCATTTGAAATAAAATTATCTTTCCAATTCAAGCCCGGCATCAGCCCATCCTTTCTTGCCCGCCTTGAAATCAAGCACTTTCCTGTAGCCAAGATCAAGAAGAGTTTTTGCCGCGTTTGTGCTTGCATGGCACCCATAGCTTGAGCAATAGACAACTATTGTGTCATTTTTATCCAAATGCTTTGAAGCAAGCCCCTGCAGCATGTCAGCAGGAATGTTTATTGCTCCTGGAATGTGCCCTTCATTGTAGCTGTCTTCCCTTAAAACCTCAACAAGCTTGAAATTTTCCTTGTTTTCAATCATCTCAAGCAGCCCTTCAATCGCCAAAAATTTTATTTTTTCCATTTTGCTCACCGCTTTAGTTTTGAATCTTCTATGAAGACATCTTTTTTAGCAAATCTTAACTTGTCTTTTGCCTTGTCTTTTGCATAGCCTACGGGGCAAAGCGCGGTTGGAACAAGGTTTTTTGGAAGATTTAAGATTTTTGAGTATTCTGCAGGATTGAAGCCCTCCATAGGGCACGAGTCAAACCCAAGAGCCTTTGCCCCGTTAAGCGCGTTTCCCAAAGCAAGGAAAGTCTGCCTTTGAGACCATGACAGCCTCTGCTCCTCGCTCAAGTTTTTCTCAAATCCCCTCATCATATCTATATAGCCACGGATGCTCTCCTTATCGGCTCCATTCTCAATCATGAGCTTTTCAAGCCTATCTATGTTGCCTTTAATTTCAGTATCGGCGCAAAAAACAAGAAGATGGGAGCATGTCGGAATCTGCTGCTGGTTCCATGTTGCAGGCTGCAGCTTTTCCTTCAGCTTCTGGTCATTGACAACTATTATTTTCCAAGGCTGTATATTGAAGGATGAAGCCGCGTACCTTATTATCTCAAAAAGCCTGTTAATTTTGTCTTCAGGCAATTTTCTGCCGTCAAAAAGCTTTGTTGCATATCTTTCATATACTATTTTTTCGAATTCCATGTTTCACCTTTGCTTAGTTTATGTAGTTTATATTTTTCCTGTCAATTCCCTTGACAAACTCTATATTTATGTCTTTTGGCACCACATGCTCCTTTCCAGGATAAGTCAGGTTAGGCATAAACTTTTCTATTTTTGAGGCAAACTGGGTTATCGCATGGCTTTCCCCGAAATAATGCCCGCTTATCTCATAAACCAATTGCCTTGTTTCATCTTCATCTTCAGAGCCTACAGAATGAAGATACTCATGAAGAATCACATGGAACAGATAATAATTGTAAAGCGCAGGGTTTGTCTGAAGCAGCCTTCCCAAAGGCCTCTTGTTTATCACTATCATGTTGGAATTCAGAAGGTAAAAAGCGCCTATGAATCCGTTATTGCGGTAGCCCAAGTCCGATATGCCCACCATAAGGCCAGCCTGCTCCGCGCCAAGATACTCCCTGACAATATCTTTTGTTATTTCGAATATCTCTGATATTGATTTTGCCTTTTTTATCTTTTTCCCATAATCCATGTTTGCCTCTAAAAATTATGCAGGGCCGGAAAAAAGAGGGTGCAAATTTCCGGCCTGTGCATTTTTTAAAAAGGAAAAGATTAATCCTTCTTTTCCAGATCCTTAATTCTTTCCCCCACGCCTTTGGCTTCTTTTTCCAGGGATTCCTTGTAGTTTCTAAGCATCTCTGTCTTCTCTTCCCTTGTGAAGAAGCCCCGCGCTCCGCTGCATTCACATCCGCATCCCATTTTAGTTTCACCTCAACTAATTGTAATATCGTATATACGATACTTATATATAAATATATCGCTTGTCCGACATATACTTTGAACGACACAATAAAATATAAATATAGGCATATTTGGAATTTATATATGGGAACATGCTGCGATATGAGGGGTTTTCTTAGCTTTATAGTGCTCAGGCTGATAAGCAAAAAGAACATGTCGGGCGATGAACTAAGGGATGAATTGGCAAAAAGAAAGGGTCACAAGCCGAGCCCTGGCACAATCTACCCTGTTTTGAAGGCATTAAGCGAAAACGGGTTTATACAGGAAATAAAAAGCGCTGGCAAGATAAAACAGTATCGTCTCACAAAAAATGGAATCAAAGAGCTTGAAATCGCAACCAGGAAATTCTGCGAAATATTTTATGACATGGAAGGGGAATTTGGCAGATGCCTAAAATAGCTAAAATTTAAATTCAGCCGCTGATTTCTTATTGGATATGCAAAAATACAAGCTTGTGTGCTTTGATGTCGACGGCACTTTGATAGACAATGTAAAGTTCTCCTGGCAGATTTTCCACGATCATTTCCAGACAGATAAGCACAGGAGGGAAGACGCAAAGAATAAGTTCTTCAGCGGCCATATCACTTATAAGGAATGGGCGGAGCACGACATCAATCTATGGAAGGAAAGCGGCGCAAAAAAATCTGAATTTTTCAGGGCAATAGGGCACCTAAGGCTGATGGAAGGCGCCATGGAAACGCTGAAGGAGCTCAAAAAAAACGGCATAAAGCTTGCAATCATCTCGGGCTCGCTCAATATACTGCTGGAAAAATTCATTCCGGATTATGAGAAATTTTTTGATGATGTTTTCTTAAGCAGAATTTATTTTGATGAAGGCGGAAGCATATCCAAAATTGAGGCTACAGAATACGACTTGGACGGGAAAGCCCTGGCTTTGAGGAAAATAGCAGAAAGGGAAGGGTTCAGCTTAAAAGAATGCGTTTTTGTCGGCGATTACCTGAATGATCTGAAGATAATCCAGGAAGCAGGCCTGGGCATAGCCTTCAACTGCCAGCATGACGAATTAAAGGAAGTTGCGGATGTTGTTGTTGATAAGAAGGATTTGAGGGAGGTTTTAAGGCATATTTTATAGCTTTCTTATTTGCTTGATAGCCTCTTTTAACATTTTTTTATTATCATAATTTTTTATTATTTTCCTTAATCTATTTTTATCATATTTTTTATATTGATTTATTGTTTTGATTAATAATGGCACTGCTCTTGTTACACTGTCTGTAATGCTCATTGTTGCCTTTTGCGCTGTCCTTGACAACGGGTTTAAGTCTATGGTTATGACTTTTTTTCCGTTTTTAATCAGTGCTTCTGTCCTGTCCCCGTCTTCAAGAGGGACAAAAACAATATCCGCCTTTAAAATTCCGTGCGGATTTGCGTATTTTCTGTTTGACTCAAGGAATTTTATTTTGTGTTTTTTATCAGGCAGCAGGATATTTTTTGCGCCGAATTTTATCAAGTGATTTTTTATTTTTATTTCCCGCTGTTTTGACGGATGGAATATATTTACTTCCAATGCGGCATTTAATGAGTTTGACAATTTAACCAGCTCTTTTGGCGCCAATGCGGCGGCATTCCCGTTTACGGATATTACTGGATTTTTTGCAGCGAGCAGTATTGCAGCAGCAGCCTTAACAGATTTTTTTGCAAAATCATTCGTTTTTTCCCCAACCAGATAGTCAAAAGCCTCCCCCCTTCCATGCGCAATAAGGCCGTGGATGGAAGTTATCCCGCGTTCTACTCCCTTAACTATCAATTCTCTCGTCCTTAATGATTCATACCTTGGATGCGATTTAGGCAAACTCATAAAAGGTGCGCCCCTTCATCAGATATTTCAAATTTCATAGACCCTTTGAATTTCCTGTCGCTGAATACCGAGTTTCCTAGCATTATCATAGATGCATTTCCCCCGTTTTTTTCTATGTTTTTTATCGTTTCTATTGTTTTTTTGTCTTTTAACAAGCTGCTGTTTACAGCAAATTCTTTTGATATTTTTATTATGTCCTTGAATTCTATCTTATTTTTGTTGTAGTTAGTTAAGTTTTGAATTTTGTTTAACGAATTGTCAGCGGCATTGTTTATTTTATTCCTGATTTTGGCGCTTGTTATTATTGATTTGGTGGCTATCTTGCTGAAATGCCTGCAATATACATCCATATTATTTAATGGCAGCTTTTCAACCTTGAAATAAGAGCTGGGCTTCAATTTCAGGCAAAATCCCCCGTAATGCTGGTTTACAACATCGCCCAAACCAGACTTGTTTTCCGCTTCAGAGGTATGCGCAATTATAGCCAGCTCTTTTTTTGATTTTTTCAATTTTAATAAGCCATTTATCGCATAAGCTGCTGCCAATGCGCTTGCACCGCTTAATCCAAATCCGCATCCCAACGGTAGCTTTGATTTAATGGAAACCCTTATCTTTCCTTTTGTCAATTTTTTTATTACACTAATGACTGTTGGAAATTTGATTGAAGCATTATTGAATACAACTTCATTTTTCTTTGCTTTTGAAGCCTCTGCAATAACGCCTTCATTCAGCGTAAATCCAATGCCGTAAGAGCCCATCCATCTTGGGTTTTTATTCCAGTAAATCCTGAAGATGCAGCTTATGTTTGCCGGAGCGAAAGCTTTGGAAGCCATTTTATTGGATTTTTTTTATTATTATGTCCAGCAGCCTGTCAGCCACAACTTTTTTATCAGACAGCCGGATATGCTCGACTTTCTTGCCTTTATCAACAACAAAAACCTCATTTGTGTCAACATCAAACCCTGCATTTTCCTTGCCGACATCATTTGCCACAATCAGGTCAGCATTGGCGCTTTTTAAAAGATTATATGCGCTGTTTGTCAATCCGTCTTTGGAAAAATTATATTCGGCTTTGAATCCCATTAAAAATATTCTTTTATTCAGTTTTTTCAGGTTTTCAAGAATCTTTGTTGTCGGTGCCAGCTCAAGATGCAACTCCTGACGGCTTTTTATTTTTTTATCTTCCTTGTTATTGACCTCAAAATCAGAAACAGCGGCAGCATGGATTATAATATCCGTATTTTTCAGATATTTTTTGATCTTGTTAAATAAGTCATTGACTGTCGTGAATTTCTCTTCGTTTATGTTATAATGCGGCTCAGTGGAATTGTGTCCTCTCAGCAATAATACATCTGCGCCTCTTAGGTAAGCCTGCTCCGCAATAGCATTCCCCATCTTTCCTGAGCTTCTGTTTGTTATCACCCTTACAGGATCTATTTCCTCGAAAGTTGCTCCTGAAGTCACCAGTATTTTTTTTCCTTTCAGGTCATTTCTTTGGGTTATGAGCAATCCAACCCTTTCAGTGATCTTGTCCAGTTTTGCCAGCCTTCCGATTCCCTTGTAGCCGCAAGCAAGCTCTCCGTATTCTGGCTCAACAAAATGATAATTTAATTTTCTTAATTTAGAGACATTCTCCTGCGTAATGGGGTTCTTCCACATCTTGACATTCATCGCAGGGCATATCAGAACAGGAGCAATTGTCGCGGTTATTGAAGTCGTCAGCAAATCATCAGAAATTCCGTTTGCTATTTTTCCTATAGTGTTGGCGGTTGCCGGGCATACTAGGAACAGGTCTGCAATGTCTGCAAGGGAAATATGTTTTATCGGCTTATTTTTCTTGATATAATCGGCATAATCTACTTTTGGATGGAATAAGCTTGTCTGAACTTCATTTCCCGATGCTTTCTCAAAATCTTTTATGCCAGCAAGATGCATTGCTGATTCAGTCATTATTATGTGGACATTAGCCCCATTTTTTCTCAGTTCTTCAATCAAATCCAGAGATTTATAGCATGCAATCCCGCCTGTTATTCCAATGACTATACTCCTGCCCCTTAAACTGTTATTTTTCATATGCTAAAAGCTAAGAAATAGCGGTTTATAAAGGTTGTTTAGTGAAAGCTGTGCCCATCGGCGGGGAATCTTTCCTCTCTAACTTCTTTTGCATAATCTTCAAATGCTTTTTTCATTTCGTTCCCGATTTCAGCGTATCTTTTCAGGAATTTAGGCTTGAAATCGCCGTACAGCCCAAGAATGTCATTTGTTACCAAAACCTGCCCGTCGCAGTGGATTCCCGCGCCGATTCCAATTGTCGGGATTGAAATTTTTTCAGTTATTGCTTTTGCCAATGTTAATGGAACGCACTCCAAAACCAACGAAAAGCATCCGGCTTTATCTAATGCAATGGCTTCCTCAAAAATTTTATCGGCGCTTTCCCTGTCTTTTCCCTGCACCTTGAATGTGGTTATAGACTGGGGAGTCAGCCCAATATGGCCCATTACTTCAATCCCGTTTTTAGCCAAGAATCCTGCAATCTCAGGCTTTTTTTCAACCTTTACAGCATGCGCACCCGCTTCAATAAACAATCTAGCATTTTTCAATGCATCATTCTCATTATCATAAGTGCCAAAAGGCATATCCCCTACAATCAATGTATTCTTGGAGCCTCTTGCAACTGCGCTTGTTGCCCTTAACATGTCGTCCATAGTTACTTTTGTGGTGTTTTCATACCCTAGAACAACCATTCCCAAAGAATCTCCAACAAGAATTACATCAACAATGCCGTCCATCAGCTTTGCAGTAGGAAAATCATAGGCAGTAAGCATGGCTATTTTCTGCCTTGATTTCATTGATTTTATTTGCTGAGTTGACTTCATAATCACTAATAATAAAGGAGTATTTTTAAGGTTTATGCCGAATAAATCTCACGTCTTAGCAAAATAATCAATAATATACTTAAAGGTAAGAAAATTATTCCTGTAAATAATCCTGCTGCACCATTAAAATATTTCCCCATAATTAAGAATTCAATGATGTGGTCTAAACCATCGATAACCATTATAATTGAATAAACTAAAGATAAGTATATAGCTGTCTTGTTTCTTTTTAATAAAAAATAAAGTATAATTGCTGGAATCACCCAAAGTAAAATCATAATAAGCAGGAAATTTCTTAAACCGCCATAAAAAGATTCAATAAAATAAGCATTCCCAAAAATCTCTTCAATCACATGTAATATGTGAAATAAAAGCAACAAGATATAGTAAACAAAAATTTTTGCCATAAGAAGACTTAAATTTACTAATTTAATAAGCTATCGGTACAAAAATTAATAAATTAAAAAATCTATTTTATCCTCTCCTTTAACGCAGCATAAATAATCGGCATCGCAATGGTAGCATCGCATATCAAATCAACAAATCTGGCTTTAGGATCCATCTTGCCCCATGAAATGCCTTCTTTTAATTCAGCTCCGGAGCTTCCGCCCGGCTCCGGCCTGTCCATTGTAATCTGCACCCCATAAGAGGCTGATTTTGGAGTAAGCTGCATTGCCTGCTGTATATAATTTTTAGGAACTCCGCCTCCGAAATATATTACTCCTGCCTTTTTTGACGTCCACGCAATGTCCATTATTTCCTTCAGATCCTCAAAAGCCCTTACCTCCACTTCCCTGTTTCTGGCCAAATGCCCCCAGATCATCAGCCCAATGCCGGAATCGGATATTGCAGGGCAGAATAATGGTATTTTATTTTCATAGCATGCCCTGCATATTGATTTTTTCGGTGTCAGCCTTCCAAGCTCCCATAAAAATTCCCTGATAGATTTTTTATTTTTGAGCCTCTCAAAATGCTTTGCAATGAAATCCTCCATTCCCTCGTAAATCTTGTTCGGCATGTATGATTCATATACTCTGTCAAATCCTTTCCTGTGCAGCTCAGCGTCATCAGCATCCTTGTCTCCCTGGTAATGCCTGTACCCCAAAGCCTCCCCCAAGTCATGGGTCAAAGTGGCCCCTGTTGTCACGACAACATCGACCCACCTGTTTTTAATCATGTCGATTATTATTTCTCTCATGCCTCCTGGAACCAAAGGCCCTGCAAGCCCGAGAAATACTTTGCAGTCCTTGTCCTTGATCATAGCTTCGCATATATTCACTGACTTTCCAAGCCTGCCTGCCGCTAAAACTCCGGCAGAGTCCATTTTCCTGACCAGCTCGTTGACTGTCAAGGGCTTTTCAATCTTGATGTGGTTTACCGGTTTCATTTATAGTTATAGAATAAACTCCCTCTTTTAAATCTTTAGTTTGACAATAATTATATAAATTAAATGACTAAATCCCTTTTATGAGCCTCTTAATAGACGTGCACTCCCATTTGGATCATTATTTGCTATTCAATAAAATAGATGAAATAGTCCAAAGGGCAAAGAATGCTGGGCTAAAACACATTATAACCAACGGAATTAACCCGGAAACAAACAGAATTTGCCTTGAATTGTCAAAGAAATATGGCATAATAGAATGCGGCATGGGAGTATACCCTAGAGATGCTTTGAAGAAAGAGGCAGAAACAGGCGAAGCCCAGTTGAAAGTAGAAGAGTTTGACATCGATGAGGAAATTGAATTCATTAAAAAAAACAAAAATAATATTGCTGCAATAAGCGAAGTCGGCCTGGATTTTGTGAACGGCGAAAGCAAACTTCAAATTGAAGATTTCCAGAAGATGATAAATTTGTCAGAAGCTCTGGATAAGCCTATTGTCATTCATTCAAGGAAAGCAGAATTGAAATGCATAGAGCTGCTGGAATCCTCAAAAAACAAAAAAATAGTAATGCACTGCTTCTCCGGAAGAAAATCCATGGTAACAAGAATTGCGGACAATGGTTGGTTTATGACAATACCGACAAATGTTGTAAGAAGCTTCCAGTTCCAGGATAATGCAAAGATGGTTCCGATAACCCAATTATTCTGCGAGACAGACAGCCCTTACCTGAGCCCTTACAAAGACCAGATGAACGAGCCGGCTTTTATAATAGAAAGCTATAAAAAAATCGCAGAGATAAAGAAAATGGACATAAACGAGGTAATAAACAGCATCTATATGAACTGGCAAAGGATTTTTGAATAACCGCTAGTTTTAAATATTATGTGATAACAGACACTGAAAAAGTCATAGAAGGGGGCATCTTCAAGTTCAGCTACGATGAATACGCCAACAAGGTTTTTGCCCAGACCCCCACAACAAACTTGATAATAGACAACGGCGCCTGCAAGTCAAATTCGGTTTTTAAAGTGTGCATCAACAGGGCGAATTTCTCCTATAAAAACATAACCACTTACCAGCGCTATTATGAAATCGGCACTGACATATACAAGCTTACCGGCAGCCTGGATTATTCAAGCAAATCTGCATTGACAGAGCTGCTCCCAAATGAGGAGACAGATTTCACAGCCACAATAACAAACCCGACAGATTTTGAGATTACAGGCATAAAATTCAGCCAGGATTTAAACCCCTTTAATCTGAGGGAGGTAAAAGGATGCTCTGTAAACGAAAACAGCCTTGAATGGCAGGGCTCTTTAAATCCTAAATATGACTGGGTATGCACTGCCAAGCTATCTTCTGGCAAACAGGGAACATACCCTTTAACAGGAAATTTAAGCTATTTTAACGGCTATGAAACCGAAAAAAAGACATTAGATTCCGTAACAGTAAAAGTCCTTCCAAGGCAGCTAAAGGTAATCAGGGTTTTTGACAACTATACAGAAATAAACCAGCCTTTCTATTTTAATGTCTCGCTGCAGAACCTAAATTCCGAAGAAAATCTGGAAGGCTCCTTGGCTTACGGGTTTCCCGGCAATATAAACATTATAAAAATCCCATCCGGATTCACCAAGGATTTTAATATAGTAAAAAGCAGCCTGAAATTAAGCGCTGGCTCTATCCTTAACTTTTCCTTTTACCTTGAGCCGGTGTCAGAAGGGAAATCTTCCATATTTGAGAATTACAAATATGCAGTAAAAAATGTAGATGACATTTTTGAGAACAGCACCCTTATAAGCCCTGTAGATCCTAAGCCGGAAATAGATTTAATAGCAGAATATCAGCAGGTAAATCCGGGGCAGAAATTCATTGTTATTGTAAATTTGAAAAATCCAAGCAGGTTTTACGATTTGACTGGCATAAAAGCAAGCCTTAATGTGCCTTCCAACAATGAAGTTATACAAAGCCTTTCAAAGCTTTCCAAAAACCAGCCATATACAATAATAAGCAATACTTTTATTGCTCCTGAATATTTAGAGTCAGGTATTCTCAGAATAAATCTTGTCGTCGATTACAGCCTTGACGATATTCAAAAATCAATAAACAAGACTTTGGAAGTTAAATCTGGCAGCCAAACACCGCAGCAGTCAGTTGCAAGCCAAACTCAGCTAACAACAAATCAGTCAGGAACTCCAACAGAAGCGCAAGCTCCGGCAGCTTCACAACAAGATGCTTCTTCTAGCCAGTCACAGCCGGAATCCAAGCCGGCGGAAATCATTGAGGAAACGCTTCCGGCAAAAAAATTCAGCTTGGATTTTTCAGACAGGAAATCGTGGATAATCCTTGGAATTGTTTTTATTGTAATATTTGTTGTGCCTGCTATTATCTACAGCATAAAGAAAAAGAAAAGGCTGCAGGAGCAGCAGCCTCAGGCTCCGCAGCAGCAGAATAACATCAAATAACAAAAAGCAAAAGATTTTTAAGCTGCAAACCTCAAGTTTGATGCCATGAAAGTGACTGTAGATACCAAAGAGGATTCCCATGACGATTTGAGGAAAGTAATAAAGATGCTCCAGCATATTATAGGTGATTCTCAGGAAGTGTTCTCCAATCAGCCCGGCATTCTTTCTTCCCAGGCTGCAGAATCAAGCCCGATAGCCAATATTTTCGGAGATATATCAAGCGCCTCTTCAACAGAGCAAGGCTCTTCTGATACGCCTCAGGCAGAAACTCCTGCCACCGAAGCGCCAGCTTCCGAAGAAGCATCTCAATCAACGGAAGACCTGTTTGCGGAATTGTTCAGCGAGGAAGAGATCAAGAAAATGGATTTGCCGAAGGAAGAGGAAGCTGAGCCAAAGCCGAAAGATAAGAATTATAGCATAGAGTTTTATTAAACCTCTATAATTTTTCCCCTTTTCCCGACATTGATGACTTTTGTCTTGCCAATCATCTCTTCTATTCCTTCTGCCTCATGGACATGGCTGCACAATAGTATGTCTGGCTTGAAAATGTCTATTGCTCTTTTTACGCCCTCGCTTCCGGGGAATATGTCTGTGAATTTCTCCATAAGTGATCCTGAAGGATGCACATGCGTCACAAGAATTTTCTTTTTCACGTCTTTTATCCTGTCGTACCCTTTCTTTATCAGTTCAAATATCTCGTCTTCCCCAAGCTGGAACATCCCTATATTTGCGCCCCCGCATCCAAACAGGCCAACTCCCTTATATTTGATTGAATAGCCGTGGAGGTTTGTTGCGCCGTATAGTTCTGCAAGGAAATCAGCAGTAGCAACAGTCTCATGATTGCCCGGGATTAAAATAACCTTCTTGCCTTTCTTGACAAAAGGGCCTATTATTCCCTCTGTTGATTTTTCTGCATAAGTCAAGTCTCCTGAAAGCACAACCAAGTCTATATTCTCCCTTTCCGCCTGCTCGGCAAGCTTTTTAGCAGCAGAAGTATCCCCATGTATGTCGCCTGCTGCCAGTATCCTAAGTTTTGACTTGTCCATGCTATCTCAAGAATAAAATTGGTTTAAAAACTTATCTCTCAATTACCTCAACAGCCCCTGTCAAATTAACTATCTTGCTCGGCTTTCCTTCTTTTGCACCTTCGTAAAGCGCAAAATCAACGCCCTTTTTTATTGCAGAATCCAGGTCCTCCAGAGATGTCATATAGTCTTCATTGCTTCTGTTCACGGATGTTGTAACAACAGGAACTTCTGCCTCGGCAACAATCTTGCTGATCCAGTGGTTTGGTATTCTCACCCCCAATGTGCTTAGGCCCGGATTGACATCTTTAGCAACGCATTTTGCATTTTTTAATTTTAAAATAAAAGTGTACGGGCCCGGCAGCATGTCAAGCCATTCTTCCGCCTCTTCTGCAATCAGGCAGTTTTCCTTAATCCAGTCAACAGAAGGCGCTATGACGGAAAAAGGATTTGCAGTCCTGCCTTTCATCTGCCTTATTCTTTTCACGGATTTTGAAATTTGCGCATTGCAGCCGATTCCGTAGATGGTGTCTGTCGGATAAATAAAAACAGCGCCGTCAGTAACAGATTCTATTATAGCATCAATTTCAATTTTTAATTCGTCGGCATTCAATATCCTCATGAAGATGCCAGAAAGAGAAAGAGTATAAATAATTTACTTCTTTTTGCTTTTATTGTAGTTTCTTTTTAAAAACAGGACTATCATAACTAAAATTATAAAGCCAATTCCGAAATATATAAATAAACTCTTGGAGGCAAATGAATCCTTTTGCACTTGAGCGCACTTGGAGGCAAATGAATCCTTTTGCACTTGAGCGCAATCTGAAGAGCACGCCATATAATTTTCATTTGCATCGCAAACTCTGTTGCCGCAGGTGCAATCACTGGGGCACGCTTCAAGCGACTCAAAACTCTCACAAATCTTATTTTCATTGCATGTTGAAAATTTAGTTAAATCGATTTCAAGAAGCAGGTCATTATTTTTCAGTATTTGCAGGCTTTTTGCATTTGCATAATACGGCAGCAGCAGGTCAAAGGTTGTTTTTGTCAATTGTTGAGAAGATTTGGCAGTTTCTTTGCTTAATGGAATGCTATAATAAGGCTCTAAGTTTACATTGAATGCACTCTCAAAAAGGACTTCTTCTTTAAAGGATATTATTCTGGCTGTATACTCTCCAGTTTCAGAAGCAGGCATTGGAGCTGCCTTTATCAGCAAAATATCTTTAAGTGAGAATGCTCCGTTATCATAATCAATAACAACTGAATAAGATAATTTATCTGCAAATACAGCAGGCATTAAAGCAAGCAAGATTGCTAAAAAGATTATTTTTCTCATTTATATTCCTCCATATTTTTTATTGACATTGAGTTTGGCAATTTTAGCCTGCATCCTCCACAAATCTCCTTCCCCTACCTCCTTGTGCAGCAACAGTGTTTGTACCTTGTGTAACTGGCTCTGAAGAGTATCCCTCCAATCTTTTTTGAAGTTCCCTCTCATTAACGGGCCCAAAATCATAACCCGGCTCAAACTGATTCTTCATAAGCGAGCTTGTGGTTGGCCTTATATTCTTTAAATCATAGCTGCACCCCC
>JACPMV010000002.1 GCA_016185845.1 Candidatus Woesearchaeota archaeon
ATCTACAATCCTGAAAATATGAAAAAGCTCGGCTTCCATTACATAAGCATAGGCAGAAAGGAAGTGGTTTAGGTGCATGCAATAATCCTTGCGGCAGGCTACGCGACAAGGCTGCACCCCCTGACAAAAGACAAGCCAAAGCCATTGCTGGATGTGGCAGGCAGGCCTATAATCGAGCATATAATTGAAAAGCTGGGGCAGATAAGCGATGTAGGCAAAATATTCATAGTAACAAATGACAGGTTTGAAAGGAACTTCACAGAATGGCTTGAAAATTTTGACGCAAAAAAGCCGGTTGAAATACTGAATGACGGGACATCCAGCAATGACGACAGATTAGGGGCTTTGGGAGACATTCATTTTGCAATATCCAGCAAGGAAATAGACGATGACATCATAGCAATAGCCGGCGACAATCTTTTTGAGCTGTCATTAACTGACGTGCACAATTTATTCAGGAAGAGAAAGTCAAATGTAATTGTGCTTCATGACGTAAAGGACTTTGAGCTTGCAAGGCATTACGGCATAGTTGAAGTAAGCGATGAGCTTGTTGTGAATTTTGAGGAAAAGCCGATAAGCCCGAAGTCAACATTGGCTTCGACCGGAATATATTTTTTTCCAAAAAAGACAATAGAGCTCATAAAAAAATACATAGCTCAAGGCAACAATCCGGACAAGACCGGCAATTTCATAGAATGGCTCCATAAAAGAGAGAAAGTGTATTCTTATGTTACTGACAAGAAATGGTACGACATAGGCAGCCTTGAGCAGCTGGAGAAAGCAAATAGGTATTATAAAGGATAACTCTGCAATAATTTAAAATAAAACGTTAAGCAACAAAGAGACGTCAAATTCCTAATATCCGGGCAGCATTATCGCCCTTGATATTGTGTCAAGCCATTCTGTTATCTGGCAGCTGCGATCAATATCTGTCAATGGCTTTTTTTTATTTCTGACACAATCAATGAAATGCCCAAGCTCGTTCCTTAGGGAATCTTTTGCTTTTATACTGGGAATGATTGATTTGACCTTGCCGTCAAAATGGCCATATACGGAATTATTTTTTATTTTGCCTGACACAGGAAAGTATTTGAGCTTGCCTTTTTCTTCCACGTCATCAAAAACAGCTGCTTTTTTGCTTCCAAGCACCATGAATTTCCTTGTTTTTTCAGGGTAAATCCATGAAACTATAAGCGATGCCGCCAGTCCGCTCCTGAATTTTATTGTTGCAGACGTAAAATCATCAAACTTGCTTATTGTTGAAATGCTTTTTCCGCTGACTTCTGCTATGCTGCCCGGATTAAACAGGTGCTGGATAATGGACAGATAATGGGTTCCCGCATCCCAAAAGCACCCTATGTCGCTTCTTATCGGCTCCGGATAAAGATACTGGGCAACAACCATATTCGGCTTTCCTATAAACCCGCTTTTTACCGAAGACTGAAGATGCCTGATGTAATCATTGTAGACGTACTGATGGCCGACCATAAATACGGATTTATGCTTTTTTACAATACTCCTGAGCAATTTTGCCTCTTTCAGATTTACAACCATTGGCTTCTCAACTAAAACATTTTTTCCGGCTTCAATGGTTTTTTTTATCAATCCAAAATGGGTTGAGGCAGGAGCTGCTATTACAACGCAGTCCACATTTTTGTTTTTTATCAAAGAATCATCATTGCCTGTAAGAATTGCAGAGGAAGGAACGCTGCCTTTTATACAATCCAAGGTTTCCTTTGTCCTTGCAGCCACGCCAAAAAGGGAAGCTCCCTGGATTCTCTGCAGGTTTCTTATGTAGTGCTTTCCGAACCTGCCGGCGCCTATGACTGCAAAATTAAGCCTTTCCATAGAGAATTCTTTTGATTGTTAGTATAATAATCTTATGCATCCGGCGAGCTTGCCCTGAACCATTTGTTTAGCCTTTTTAGGCCAGTCTTCAGGTCAACTTTCGGCTCATAGCCAAGATTTTTTTTGATTTTTGAAAGATTCGGGCATCTTCTGCTTGGCTCGTCCTGAGGATAATTCTCAGGATATTTTATCAGCTGCACTTTTATTTCATTGCTGAACACATCTGCCGCTACCATATCAGCAAGCGCCTTCATGTTTATCTCATTATTCTCATTGCCTACATTGTAGACTTCCCCGTTTTTCTCAGAAAGAAGCACTTTGAAAAAGCCGGTTACAGCATCTGTCACGTAGCAAAAAGTCCTTGTCTGGCCGCCTTTGTCATGGACAGTCAGGTCTTTGCCCATATTGCCCTGGCTTATGAACGTCGGCACTACCCTATAATCCTTCCCGCTCATTCCCGGGCCGAATACATTAAATGGCCTTACAATCTTTATAGGGGTTCCGTGAACTTTATAGTGGGCCATGCATAAAGACTCTCCAAGCCTTTTGGACTCATCATAGCATGACCTGTCGCCGATTGAAGAGACATTTCCCCTGTAGCTTTCAGGGGTAGGCACAAACTTCGGATCAGGGTCGCCGTAGATTTCGCTCGAGCTGAAATAAAGGAAGCTTTTCGAATTCTTTTTTCTTGCAATCTCAAGAGCATTCCTGACGCCGTAGACAGTGCCTTCAATGGTTTCTATGGGGAACCTCTTGTAGTAGACGGGAGATGCAACTCCTGCAGCGCTTATTATGTAGTCTACTTCTCCCTCGTGATTAAATGGGGCGCATACATCATGGGTTACAAACTCAATATGTTCGCTGGTTATCTCCTTGATAAGATTGTTCTTTTTGCCAACCAGATGATTGTCCATTGATATCACCTTGCAGGGAATCTTCAGATACTCCATATTCAGCCTGTCAATCACTGCAACAATATAGCTGCCAATGAATCCCGAGCCTCCTGTGACAAGCAGAGTTTTACCTTCAAGCTTTTTTGCATCTTCAGAGATTGCCGCGCAAATCTCGTCCAGGTCCTGCTCAACTGCGCTGCTGACTATTGAAGGCGCAGGCACCGGTATGATGAACTTATCAAATCCTGCAAGCTTCTTCATTATGGGCTTTGCGAAGTTCCAGGCCAAAATCAGAATATAATCCGGCTTTTGTTTTGACAGATGCCCGGCGCTTACCACTGGAATACGCATTCCCGGAGTGTAAAGCCCCTGCTTCCATTCGCTGTCGTCGACAATATAATCAAGAATATCTTCTCCAATGCTGAAATAGTTGAGCAAAGTATTTCCCTTTGCAGGAGCCCCATACCCAACAATTCTTTTATTTTGCGATTTCAGTTTTTTCAGCAAGTCCAGCAACGTTTTCTTGTTATTCTCGATTTTTTGCGCGAATTTTAGGTAAGTGCCAAGCTCATTAAGCTTTCTTTCACTTTCAATATGCATTAACTCTTCTACAGACTTTGATTTTTTATGTTCGCCTCCTTTTTTCTGCACATATGCCCTTAATGAGCCTCCGTGCGTGTCAGTGACTTCGGCATCAAAAAGCTCAAGGCCTTTTCTTTCCAGCAAAGCCGACATTGTTTTTGCAGTGAAATAAGACAAATGCTCGTGGTATATCGTATCAAACAAATTCTTTTCAAGAAGCTCTTTCAGGTAGTAGACTTCCACCAAAAATATGCCGTCGTCATCAAGGAGCTCATTTACTCCGTCCAAAAACCCGTCAAGATCGTCAACATGGGAAAATACAGATGTTGCCGTAATCAATTTCGCCCTGCCCCTTGCCTTTGCAATACCTTTTGCGACTTTTGCATCAAAGAACACCGGCAGAGTCTCTATCCCGCTTTTTGTGGCCATCTCCGCTATTTTTTCAGCAGGGTCTATTCCCAGGATTTTCATGCCGAGCTCCTTGAATGGCTTTAGAAGAATACCATCATTGCTGCCTATATCAACAACCAGGGAATTTTTTTGGAGATCAAACATGCTTATAATCTTGCCGGCAAGCTCCTTAAAATGCTGCACGAAAACAGGCGAGGTTGATGAAACATAAACGTAATTCCCGAACAATAATTCAGGATCAACAATATCAACAAGCTGGACAAAACTGCAGCTGTTGCAGAAATAAACCTCAAGAGGGAAAGAAGGCTCTTTTGCATCAAGCTCCTCTTTTTTAAGGAAGGCATTTGCAGGCGGCATTGAGCCTAAGGAAATCACTTTCTTCAAATCAGTATGCCCGCATACCCTGCAATCTGCTCTTTTCTTTAATTGCTCCATGAAAATCATCTATATTATTTTTACCCTGACTGTGTCGTCTTCGTAATGCTCATGGCTCCTTGATTCTGTTGCCAAAGTCAGGAATGCAGACTCTTCCAGAAATCTCATTACGTGGGGAGTCATCGGCGGCGTAAAAACCATATCGCCTTTATTCACTACAACTGCCTCAGTCTTTTTTGTTTTCAAGTCCTGCTCAGTGTATTCCATGCTCCCATGCAGCATGTAGACATAATGCGTGTCTTTCTTGTGATAATGGTTTGCCCTGACCGCGCCTTTTTTGCACGTAATCAACAGGGCGCTTTTTATGCTGGTCTTTCCGTCATCCAGAAGCTTGATTATTTTCCCCCTTTCATCTGTGAAATCCGGCTTCACATTTCTGGTTATTCTTATAGGCATACAAATCCCAATATGCGTGAAAATTCCCCTCTTTTTAAGCGTTGCTGTCAAGAAAAACAGGAAATTCGGCTATTTTGCATTTTAAGAAACTATTTAAATAGTCGGCTTAACCTAGTGAATATTGAATTTAGCGGTGCTGTTTAAATGAGAAAAAAACTGTCAGTGATAATCCCGGTTTACAACGAAAAAGACACAATAGCTAAAATAATAAAAAAAGTTGAGTCAGTAAGGCTTCCAAACTGCGATAAGGAGATCATACTTGTAGATGATTGCTCAAAAGACGGCTCAAGAGATATGATAAAAAATATTAAAGGAAGATATGTAAAGATTCTGCAGCCCAAAAATATGGGAAAAGGGGCTGCGCTCAAAGCCGGCATAAAAGCAGCAACCGGAGATTTTATAATCTTTCAGGATGCAGACCTGGAGTACGATCCAAATGATTACGGGAAGCTTTTGAGGCCCATAATGGAAGGCAGGGCAAGCATAACCTTCGGCTCAAGGTTTTCAAAGCAGTCAAAGATTATTCCAAAAAAGCAAACAATGCATCCTTTGCACTGGATAGGCAACCAGGGTCTAAAATTCATATTCAACCTTCTTTATGGGACTAATCTTACTGATGTAGAGCCGTGCTACAAGATGTTCAGGAGCGATGTGCTAAAAAGCGTTGATGTGAAATCAGACAGGTTTGAATATGACATAGAGCTCATGTGCAAGCTTGTGAAAAAAGGCCATAAGATACTTCAGATGCCCATAAACTTCCATCCAAGAAGCTTTGAGGAAGGGAAGAAGATAAACTGGAAGGACGGGATTATTGCAGCATGGGTCATGGTGAAATACCGTTTTGTGAATTAAGCATATAGAAAATTGCGATTATTTATCGTCATTTATTTACCGCAATTTACGATATATTTATAAATAAAATTCTTCCGTTATATGCTATGAAAACATGCTTAGTGCTGGCTTCAACATTCCCGAGGTGGAAGAACGACACAACCCCCAGTTTTATCTATGAATTAAGCAAAAGACTGATGTCCAAAGACAGGGCTATGGTAGTTTTAGCCCCGCATGCCGGCAATGCAAAAAAGCACGAGTTCTTTGACAAATTAGATGTATACAGATTCCAATATTTTTTCCCTTCAAGCATCCAAAAAGTGGCTTACGGAGCAGGCATAATCTCAAATGTTAAATCCAGCCTTTTTACTATGCTGCAGGTGCCTTTTTTTCTTTTGTCCGAATATATTAAAACAGCAATCCTTATCCGAAAATACAATCCAGAAGTCATTCATGCGCACTGGCTCATACCTCAGGGAATAATAGCCAGCATGCTCAAAGGAGATAAAAAGCTGATTGTCACAATACATGGCAGCGACTTGTTTCCCTTAAAAAACCCATTCTTTAAATCATTACAAAGAAATGTGCTGAAAAGCTGCGATATCTGCACTGTAAACAGCGAAGCTACAAAAAATGAACTGATTAAAAGATTTCCCGAATACAAAAACAAAGCCATAATAATCCCTATGGGCGTTGATACGCAATTATTCAAGAAAAATGACAAATTGAAAATAAGCAAATACAAAAATAACAAAATTATCCTTTTTGCCGGAAGGCTGAATGAGCAGAAAGGAGCCGAATACCTGATAAAAGCCATGGCTATTGTCAATAAAAGAATAAAAAACGCCAAATTACTGGTTATCGGAGAAGGCGAGCATAAGAAAGAGCTGCAAAAGATTGCATATTCTTTAAATATCGACAATATAGAGTTTCTCGGCCCAATAAACCAAAGGGGGCTTGCTGATTATTACAATACGGCTGATGTGTTTGTTCTTCCTTCTGTCACGAGCAGGATAGGCACAGAAAGTCAAGGCCTTGTATTGCTTGAAGCAATGTCATGCGGCACTCCAGTGATAGGCACAAATACTGGCGGAATACCTTCCATAGTAAAAAATAACCAGACTGGAATACTTGTCAATGAAAGAAATGAAAATGAATTATCCAATGCAATAACTAAGATAATGTCTGATAGAAAATTATTACAGAAATTATCAACTAATGGGATTAAATTTGTCAAAAATAACTATTCCTGGGACATCGTTGCCAAGAAGTTTGATGACCTGTATAAGAAAATGGAAAAATGAAAGCAGCAAAAATAATTTTATATGATTTTTTCGGCAGCAGAATCGGAAAATCAATACTAAACTTGTTATCCCACTTCGTATATGCCAATAATCTTAAAAAAATCAATAAAAAAAACAATAATGCGCCAAAAAAATTCCTTGTATGCATAACAATTGACACGGAATCAGGATATGTTAAAGATAACGATGAAAGGGCATGGCAAAAAGACGAGCCTGAAGCCTACATCGGCTATTACAAAGGAGTTGAGAACTGGAGAAATCTTCTGAATGAACACAATGCAAAGGCCACTTTTTTCCTGTCGACAAACTGCTTTAATGCAAGAAACGAAGGATTAACAAAAATAGACGACCAATTAAAATTATTATTGAAGGAAAAGCATGAAATTGGGCTGCATATGCATCCTGACAGCGACCAGGCTCTGCAGATTGCCCTTAAGGAAAAATTCCATTATACAGGCGCAAAATTCTATGACTATGATAAAATAAATAAATTCATTAAAATCGGAAAAGAATTAATACAAAAAAATATCGGAATAAACCCAACAAGCTTCAGGTGGGGGAACTGGGCATTGAATACGGATGCTGTTAAAGCGCTTCAG
Organism: Candidatus Woesearchaeota archaeon; assembly: GCA_016185845.1. Taxonomy (GTDB): domain Archaea; phylum Nanobdellota; class Nanobdellia; order Woesearchaeales; family GW2011-AR4. The sequence goes on from JACPMV010000002.1 coordinate 7,300, forward strand.
GCTAATGGGTTTAATGTCGACAGCTCTGCAACTCCCGGGATAAGTGGGCATTTGAATGCCGGAATGCATTATGATTGGTCTAAAGCCAGGGAACATTATCCTTGGAAGCTGTCATTAAAGGATTATCAGAATACTATAAGCCAGGATTCTAAGATTATTGAGATTCCGATTGCAACATTCAAACTTTTTGGAGTAACTTTGAGGGCTGATCCTGTTTATTCCGAACTATTAAATTCAGCCTTTGATCATTATTACAGGAATGCAGACAGGAGCGAAAAACCATTTGCTTTTATGGTTATATCACACAGCATAGAAGCAACGCATGAAGACGGAAGCATCACAAGAGTGATAAAAGATATGGGGGAGTTTATCAATCATGCCAAGAAGCTTAAGGATGTAGAGTTTGTCACTGTAAACACGGCTTATAAGGGAATAAATCAGTAACTTTGATTTTTTTCAAGCCTCTCTGAGCCGCATCATAAGCTTTATAAATGATTTTCCTCCCTAAAATACAATATAAAAGGCGAATCATGATAAAGAAAAAAATAATCAGCGTAGTCTATAGCCCGGCAGTCCTTGACCTTTTTCATTATGGGCATCTGCAATCATTAAAATTTGCAAAATCACAGGGAGACTACTATATCTGCGGAATTCTTACAGATAAGGCAGCCCAATATTACAAGAAAAAACTCGTATCGAATTTTAAGGAAAGAAAGGCTATAGCATCGAGCATCAAGTTTATTGACGAGATAATGGTGCAGGATGATACAGATCCTACAAAAAACCTCAAGAAAATATTCCAGCGCTTTAAAGATGCAAAAATAATATTGGTTCACGGCAACGACTGGAGGAAGATACCCGGAGAAGATTTTGTCAAAAGCATTAATGGAAAAATCCTTACACATCCCTATTACACCGGGCTTTCAGATTTTAAGATAATAAGCAAGCTGCTTGAAAGATACAAGGACAAGTTTTCCACGTTTGAAGATTTTGTGGGTTATTTCCAATTGAAAGATTTTACTTATTTCAACCCAAGAACGCTTAAAGGAACAATTTTTGCCTCTAAGGCAGACACTTTACGATTCCTCAAGCCGCTGCTGAAAAAGTCAAACATAGAAGATATGCTTGTTTTTACCGTCCTTGATTGGAAGGAAGAGAAGCGTGAATTGATAAAAAAAATCAATAAAACATTCAAGAAATCAAAAATAGCAGTCAGGAGCTCTGCTTTGAATGAGGATTCTTCTGAAGGGTCAATGGCGGGATATTTTCACAGCGAGCTCAACGTGCCTGCAGACAGCTTTGCAAAGATAGAGGCTGCCGTACAAAATGTCGTGAATTCTTACAACGAGAAGAAATCAGACTTCATGATAAACCAGGTGCTTGTGCAGCAGTTCATGGAGAATGCCGCATTAAGCGGCGTAGCATTCACAAGAACAATTGAGAACTTGCCATATTATGTGATAAATTACGATGAAAGCGGAAGCACAGACAGCGTTACGAAAGGCATAGAAAACAAGAGCATTAAAATATCCAGGTTTTGCGACCCGAGAGAATATCCCCGGAAGTTTGCCAGCTTGATGGAATCAATAAAAGAAATTGAAGCAATAATCCCCAACATTGCATTGGACATAGAGTTCGCGGTTAAAAAGTCCGGAGAGGTAACCATATTTCAAGTAAGGCCTTTGACTGTAAATCTTGGAGTGCAGATAGAAGATGCGAAAATTAGAGAATCAATCAAGGAACTAAAAGCAAGATTCATAAACTTATCAAAAAGAAAAGCCCATCTAGCGGGAGACAGCAATATATTCGGCGACATGCCGGACTGGAACCCTGCTGAGATAATAGGAGACTCCCCCAATCACCTGGATTATTCGCTTTATGATTATGTAATAACCGGAAGCGTATGGCATCAGGCAAGGACTTCACAAGGATATGCCGACGTCAGCCCGGCAAAACTTGTTGTGTTATTTGGGAATAAGCCATATGTTGATGTAAGGAATACATTTAACTCTTTTATTCCTGCCGGGATAAGCAGGCCGCTAATGGAAAAATTAATGAATTTTTATTTTAGCAAGCTTAAAAAAAATCCTGAGCTTCAGGATAAAGTGGAATTTGAAATAGTCTACACATGTTACGACCTTTCTTTTGATAAAAGGGCCAAAGAGCTTGAGGATTTCGGCTTCTCCAAAAAAGAAACAAACGAAATTAGAAATAATCTTATAAGTTTGACAAACAATCTCATAAGATCCTCAAAGAATTCCATTTGGAAGGATATGAATGATGTTTTCCAGATGGAGAACAAAAGGCAGGAAGTAAGATCCCGGCATAAGAAGGAAGTCAAACAATTATTAAAAAATGCGAAAGAGCTGCTTGATGGCTGCAAGATAAACGGGACTTTACAATTCTCAAGGCTTGCAAGGCTGGCTTTTATAGGAAATATACTATTGAAAAGCATGGTAGCGGAGCATACTATAACCCAAGATGTATATGATTCCTTTTTAAATTCAATAAATACGGTTGCAAAGAAAATGAACAGTGAATTTAATCTTTTTATCCGGGGGAAGATATCCCTGGAAGAATTCCTAAAGCACCATGGCCACTTAAGGCCGGGCACATATGACATAACGAGCGCAAGGTACGACAGAAATCCAAAAATATTCAAAAGCCTTAATGCGCCCAATGTTCAGCATGACAGCCGGACAAATTTATTGCCAGACGCGGCAGTAATGAAAAAAATCAGCAAATCCCTAAAGAATAACGGCATAGATGCGAATGCAGAGGATTTTCTCAATTTCGCGAAATCGGCCATTGAAGCAAGAGAACTATCCAAGTTTGAATTTACTAAAAGCCTTAGCGATGCTATAGAACTTATTGCAGAGGCCGGAGAGCTCCTTGGATTTTCCAGAGCTAAACTTGCAAATCTGGATACTGAAACACTTTTCGGCAGCATAAACATGAAAGAGAGCAAATCAACCGGATTATGGGCCGATACAATTAAAAATAGGATGGAATCAAGAGCCATAAACGAATTTTTGGCCCTCCCCCCAATAATATTCTCAGAGAATGACTTTGACGTTGTAAGTTATTATTCTTCAAGGCCCAACTTCATAACTCAAAAGAGGGTGGAAGCCGACTTAGCAAATATAGACAGCCACAAATACCGGGATTCAGACCTGAAAGGGAAAATAATTATGCTGGAGAATGGCGATCCTGGCTATGACTGGATATTTACAAAAGGGCCAGCTGGGCTAATTACAAAATATGGCGGAGTCGCTTCCCACATGTCAATACGCTCTGCAGAATTTGGATTGCCGGCAGCCATCGGATGCGGAGAAATATTTGACAAAATAAAATCGTGCAAGTCACTAATGCTTGACTGCAGGCAGAAAAAGATAATGCCGCTCAACTAAAATGCTATGCGCAATTTCCCAAAGAAATATGAAGATGGGCAATGGCAATAGAGATGCGCTCGAGAATAGCTACGTTGAATATTATGAGAAGTTCGGGATTACGCTGGCCCCTATCCCAAATACATCAAAAAATATTGGCGGATATTTCAACAGTCTGAATGTTAACGGAATTATACTGACGGGCGGCGATGATATTCACCCAAGCCTGTACAGAGGTTCGGCCATAGATGGAAACTACTCAAATGAAAGAGATAGAACTGAAATTAAACTCCTTAAAATAGCTGTTTCTAAAAGGATTCCGGTTCTGGCAAACTGCAGGGGCGCCCAGCTCATGAATGTTTTTTTTAAGGGAAAACTTGTCCAGAATATCAAGGATAAGAATGCGGATAACCATGTTGCAGTCTCCCACAAAATCTCGATTATTGACGATAATGCGCGCAAATTTTTTGGTAAAAATAATTTTACTGTGAATTCGTACCACAATCATGGCATTGACCGGGAGTCATTATCAAAAAAACTTATTCCTTTTGCAGTTTCCAATGACGGGTTTGTAGAAGGGTTCTACCATCCAAAGTTTCCGATGGCAGGAATCTTGTGGCATCCCGAAAGGCAAGGCTCTGATAAGGAAGCAGATAGGAAACTGATTAAATCATTTTTAAACCAAAAGCTGTTTTGGAAAGCAAAATGAGCATAAGGCAGATCGGAGTGGTTTGCTACGGAAATATAGCGAGAAGCCAGGTTCTTGGCATCTATTTAAAGAAATTTCTGAATGATGAGGGCATCAACAATGTCAGAGTCTACTCTGTCGGAACCGCTCCATACGAAGCTTTTCCAGACACCCCTGTTCTAATCAGAGAAGTTGGAGAAAAATTGAAAGAAAGGGGGGTAAATTCCACGCCAAGAAGAAATTCTTGGACTGAAGAATCAAGAAAAGAATTAGGGTTATCTGATATTATACTAGTTGCAGATGAAAAAAGGAAAAAAGAGGTCATGGGTAGATTAGGATATAAGATTACAAGAGATTGCGTTTATACTTTTTATCAGTTTATCGGCGAGGGAGAAAAAGGCTTCGAAGATTCCTATGATTATGAAAAAAGGCGCCAGGACCCGGTGAAATTCGGAAAAATCTTCGACGAGCTTGAAAGAATAGCAAAAAAAGCCGCAGAAAGGATCAAACTGATGCAAAACCTTAATTAAGTTTAAATATACTAATATCTCCTCTTTTTTAACATGAAAGCAATAATACTTGCGGCAGGAAGGGGGTCCAGACTTGAAAAATACACGAAAAATATGCCGAAGGGAATGCTCCAGTTTAACGGCAAGTCTTTGATAGGACGGCAGGTTGAAGTTTTAAGGTCCTGCGGGATTAAAAAAATAGTGATAGTCAGGGGATACATGCCGGACAAAATAAAAATAGCCGGAGTAAAGTATTGCGAAAATAAGGATTACATGAGCACAAACATGGTTGAGACGCTTTTTGCCGCTGAGAGGGAAATGGATGACGACCTAATAGTCTGCTATTCCGACATAATCTACCAAAAAAGCGTTCTTGAAAAAGTCATGGCCAGCAATGCCGATATAGGGGTAACTGCAGATGCAGATTATCGGGATTATTGGAAAGCAAGGCTTGACGATCCCCAAACTGATACGGAAAGCTTAGTAATTGAAAATGGAAATATAATTGAACTAGGGGATACAAACTGCGGAATTGAAAAGGCAAAAGTCAGGTATGTCGGGCTGATAAAATTTTCAAGAAAAGGGCTCGAAGCTCTGAAAAAAGTCTATCACGAGAATAAAGAAAAATACTACGGCAAAAACGAGCCATGGCTCCGCTCCAAATCATTTAAAATGGCTTACATGACCTGCATGCTGCAGGCAATTATAAACGCAGGCTATACAATCCAGCCAATAATTGTGCAGCACGGATGGCTGGAATTTGACACAAATGAAGACTTCGATAAATATAATTTATGGCTGAAAAAAGGCACCCTGGCCAGATTTATAAGCTTAAAGAATTAAAATACAGGCTATGCCCTTCTAAATTCCAATTCATTTTTATTCAGCTCCTGCAAATATTTTTTAATTAAGTCCTTATCCCCGTAGATACACTCATATAATCTCCGGTCTTTTGGAATCTTAAATTTTCTTTTTGAAGGATGCAGCAGCAACTGCGTTTTTTCTGAATTCAAAAGACGCCTGCATTTATCCAAACTCAAATAAGTTCCTGTTTTCCCGCTTACTATAACATCCTTTACCGCCTCATTTTTTAATGAGAAGGTATAGTCAAAAACCGCAAGCCTGGATTTTTTTAGAATATCGCAAAATAAATCCTCATCTTCAAATGCATAAAGCAAAGACACGCCTTTTGCGAAGAATAAATCGCACGGAATAACTGCCTTTTCCTCAAATAGGGCCAGCTTGTAGCCCGGGTGCGTGTAAAAAGCAAGCGTATTCATCATTCTGGAATTATCGACGCCGGCAAATAAAATGTCCCTGACATCAAGCTTGCCAAACTTTTTATTTAAGTACTCCAATGAATCAATGGCGCCCATCAATGAAGAGCCTATCTCATAATAGACCAATGGGCCTGATGCGCCTTTGCAAGCGCACAAAGCAGAATATTTTTTGAGATTATCATTTAAATCTTCTTCATGATGAATATAATCGATATGGCATGTCCTGTAGCCTATTATATCCTTTAGGTACCTTGCTGTCATAAAAAAATCATATGCTTCTTGTCCCTCTTTTACAATATAAGGGTGCCTTTTCTCTCCGTCTTTGTAGCCAAATTCCAGATATGTTTTTATTTTACCCATTTCCTTCGCTCAACATCAGCAGCCTTAACCGGGTTCAGGCAAATATTGCCTATTTATAAATCTTTAGCAATCAGTAACTTTAATAAAGCATAACGTTTCCAGATTTAATTTATAATGAACAAATTTAATGCCATAACTGCCGTAATGATCATCATATCTATAGAAATATTTCTTTTTGCATCTTCTTATAAATCCGCTTTTTTTTTTTTTTTTGCATTAATTTCATTGGAACTGTTCTTTTACCTGCTGATAACCGACCTAAGAAAGGATTTTCAATGGATTATAACCACTAAAGATGAATACCCCCAGATAAATAAGGAAGGATTTAAAAAATTCATAAATCACGGGTATGACCCTGAATTAGGATGGGTGAGGAAGCCGAACACCGAAAAAGAGGAGATAGGCAAGTTTGGAAAAACCAAATACCATATCGACTCCAGAGGCTCTAGGAGCAACCCCGGACACGAAAAACTGCCCAAAAAAATATCATTTTACGGAGATTCTTTTCCATTTGGCAGGCAAGTAAATGACAATGAAACATGCCAATGGTACCTGTCAGAATTAACAGAAACAAATGTTCTGAACTTCTGCGTAGGCAACTACGGCCTGGACCAGTCATTGTTAAGGCTAAAACGGGAATTCCCAAAAAACAAAACAAAAGTTGTAGTTATGGGGGTTGTACCCTCAACAATTGTAAGGATAATGTGCATGTGGAAGCATTACAATGAATTTGGAAATACATTTGGCTTTAAGCCCCGCTTTATACTTGAAAGGGGCAAGTTAAAATTAATCAAGAATTATATAGACACCGAAAAAAAATTCATGAACTACAAAGATTGCCTTCCCCAGATCAGGAAATATGACTACTTCTATAAAACAAAATTTCAAAAGGAGATGCTGCAGTTTCCCTATCTTATTTCTGTATTTTGCAATCCTATAAGGAATATACCCCTTATTTTTCTTGTTTCTAAATATAAATGGCTTGGAAAGCATAAGAAATTAGAAGCATATCCCGCTCCAATGAATATGATAATGCGCATAAACCTGAAACTGCGGGTTGATATGTTCAGGAAGAATGCATCCGCAGTCAGGCTACTAGAAAAAATAATAGAAGAGTTTGCAGGATACGGCAAGGAGAAAAATTTTATTCCGGTATTCCTGCTGATGCCCCAAAAAGATGATCTGCTGCTTGCAAGGAAAAAAAAGAAAATTTATTATGAAGAGCTTATTAATCATCTGCAAAACAAAATGTTCGCAATAGATTTAACAAAATATCTTGTGAGCCGCAAAGACCTGGATAAGATATACTCAGATGACAACCAATATGGCGGCCATTACAGCAAGTTCGGAAACAAGCTAATCGCTAAAATAATCTATAACAGACTTAAAAAAACGGGAAGCATCTGATGAGGGTAGCGTATTAAGAATTTAACCGGGATTTTCCATCTTATCGCCTTATTTGCCGCCAAATAAGGCCTTATAGTGCTGCTCCGCTGCCCTGCCCTTGTAATGCACGAGAAAAGACACAACTTGCTTTAAAATAGCGCCAACAGCATAAATTAACAAGTACCAGTAGAATAATATATAGCTTGGCATAAAGTTATAATGCAGGTTTATCAATTCTATAATTGAAATAACAGTTAAATGAAGTATATTGGTCGGAGCAGCCCAAAAATCTTTGAATTTATTATAAATATCATTCAGTTTTTTTCCGGTGTCGCTGCCCTGCAAATTAACGCTCTTCCTGCCTACATTTTTAATATGCCTGCTTTTTATGCGATCCAGGGCAGCATCGCCATGCAGCTTGCTGTTGACTACGGCAGACAGCATGCTGGGAATCACGACAGATTTAGAGAATACCGAGCATAAAAATCCAAAAATAAGCACAGATTTCCACCCGGTTTGCAGGAATACTCCAAAAGCCAGGGGGAAAAACATAAGATAAGATACCAGCTCGTGGTATATATTCTCCAAATGCACTCCGGTTAAGCTTGATTTTTTCCTGTACCGCGCTATTTCACCATCCACGCAATCCAGCAGATTCGTAAATTGGATAATCATTATTCCGGCAAATATGCAGCTTAGCTTGCCAAAAAATAAAAAAATGGAACTGAGGAACACCAGAAAAAACTCAATAATAGTCACATGATTTGCCTCTATCTTTGTATGCAAGAGGAGCCAAGTAACGTAGATAGAAAGCTTGCTTACATACTTGTTAAACCAAACCCTATATGCATATGGGCTGTCATAGCATATTATCCGCAATTGCTTTATAGATTCAACCATTTTTTAAGGTTATGATATTCCCTATAAATATTTATCATTTTCCAGCAACCCAGTTTCTTATTTGTTCTGCATAACTCTTATAAAAAGAGCCTTGTCTTCTTTTTTAAATGCCTTAAGCAGGAATAACATTCCGAAGTATAATGCGGCCCCCACAGCAGATCCAATAAAAAGATTAGGGATGAAAGCTATCGCAATTACCATTATTATGGAAGCAATTACCGGCTTTATTGATGCACGGACCAGCCCAAAACCAAGATTTTCTTTAAATATGAAATAATGATATGCAAACAAGAAGAGGCTTTCTGAAGATATCACAGCAACAGCTGCGCCAATAAATCCGTATCTAGGTATGAGCACCAAGTTAAGCGCTATGTTTAGCAATGCCACAATCCCCTGCCCAAATACCCTAGCGCCTTGCCTGTCTATCGAGGATAACAGCGTTCCTGAAGTGATATTTATGAATCTTAAAATAATGAACCAGCACAGTATTTTGACTGCGATTATTGATTTTGCATACTCAATGCCGTAGATTAGGAGTATAATATTCCTGGCATATATGAAAATGCCAATGGTGACCGGAAGGCCAAGAATCAGCATGTACTGGAAGGACTTTTTATAAGCAAATTTAAGCAACGACCTGTCTTTAATAAAATACCTGGAAAATACCGGAAAAACAGCATTTGAAAACATGAGCGGTATGAATGTAATGCCAAGAAGGAGATTATAAGCGGCGGCATAAACTCCAACTTCTGCGGAGCCTTTGAAGCTCTCAAGCATTATAGTGTCAATATAAAGAAGAACGGTGCCAAACATGATGGACAATGCAAAAAAAGATGATTTTTTAATAAGGTCTTTTTCAAACTTAAAATCAAAGCAGAGAGATATTCCTGCAAAATTCTTTACGTAAATCGTCAAAGATACAGCCAATACAACCAACTCTGCAATGGGAAACATTAAAGTTGTAACAATGAGGCCCCAGCCATTCGCAATAGAAGCAAAAACCAGCATTGATAATAAAATCATCCTTGCAATTTTTATCATGGCATCATAATACATCCTTTCAAATGCCCTGAAGACAGAATAAAAGAGGTCGGTAAAAGACTGGATTACGATAAATAATACCATTAAAAAAGTTATTGCTATCAGAGAGCCGCCTTTGTCAAAAAAATGCAGAAAAATATAAGATATGATGAATGTAGCTGCAGCCAAAACTAATTTAATGGAAAGGGCATTTGAAACATAATTATTAACCTTTTTCTTGTTCCTGCTTATCTCCCTTATTAATAAGGTGTTAATGCCAAAATCAGCAAGCACAATAATTATGACTGAGAATGCCAAGGCAAAGCTAAAATCGCCAAATTCGGATTTTCCGAATGTCCTGGCTATAACGACAAATATTACCAGCTGTATTATTTTTGATACCAGCTCAGCTGCCGCCAGGCTCAAAAAATTGCTGGTTATCCTTCTTGCCGTCTTCACAGCCGAAACTTATTAACAGGCATATAAAAACCTTTCTTAGGGCAGCGGGGCTGTACTTTGAGTTCTATTTGCCAAGTTTATCCAGTATGCTGCCCAATTTTGCAGCCAGAACTTCCCACTTTAGCGCCTTGATAGCATTGCTGTAATCTATTTTTCCGATATTTCTGCCAAGCTTTGAAATGATTTTTTTTGCCAAATCGCCCGGGTCATTCGGAACGCACAGGCTGTTACCATATCCTTTAAGCATTTTATGGGCATCCCCAATATCAGTTGCCACGATAGGCACTCCGCATGCCATGTATTCGACTAGCTTGTAAGGGAAGCAATATTCGGTGAAGCCGTTCCTCGGGCTTGGGATTATAGCAACATCTGCAGCATTTATCCCGAGAACAACTTCTTTCCTTTCCGGAAACTTCCTGTAAATTACCCTCTTATGATCGATATCTACATCCCTGTCAACTTGCCCGCTCAGCAGAAGATATGAATCCGGATATCTGCCCAATACTTTCTCAAAAGCACCCATCATTATATCAAATCCTTTCAGCTTTTCCAGATGCCCTATGTACGCTATTATTCTGGCGTCAATCGGAAGCCTTAGTTTTTTTCTTGCTACCCTCTTAGGCATTTCCATGAATAACCTGCGGTCTATTCCATTGGGTATCACATAGACATTATTTTTCCTTTCTTTTTTTATGTGATTCTTCAGAGTTTCACTTACAGAGATTACAGCATCAGCACCATTTATTGCTTTCTTATGGAATGCCGGCACAAGAGGTATGCCGAAAGTGCCGTATGATTCAAAATTATCCTGAAGATCATACACAAATCTTTTCTTAAATTTTCTGGAATAATGGTGCCCAAGAATCCCAATCAGCGGATCAGTGCCGGCAAAAATCAAATCATATTTCTCCTTTTTTATCAGCTCATTTATGAATATAAAAAATCTGAATATTGAAAATAATCCTATTGGCCTTATTATAAATCTTATACCTTTCCTTTCTATCATCTTAGATTCTTTTTTTATGTAATCCGGGCATAAAAAATCAATTTCATGCCTTTTTGCAAGCGGCTCGAAAAGCCTTATCTGCCTGCCGAAATCCTGCACAGGCATGTCCTTGTTTGCGCCAAATCTCTTCATTAATACAAGAATTCTCATTTTCTGCAGTTTGACCTGTACCATGCAACAGTTTCCTTCAACCCTGCATCTAAATCATACTTCGGCTTCCATTTAAGAACTCTTTTTGCCTTTTCTATAGACAGATACTGCCTGTCTATCTCGTTTTTAGCCTGGCCTAAAATTTTTGGTTTTATATTCTTGCCCATAATCTTTATTATTTTAGTGTACAAATCAATGACTTTTACCGGCTTTCCTGTCCCGAAATTAAACGCCTGGCCAACAACATCTTTTCTCTGAATGTTTTCTGCCAGAGTGAGATAAGCGCTGACTGCGTCCTTGATGTACATATAATCCCTTTCAGGAGTGCCGTCGCTCCTTATTACCGGCTGCCCTCCTCTAAGAATTGCAGTTATTACGTCAGGAATTATCCTGCTGAAGTTCATGTCTCCCGGGCCATAAGTGTTTGCATTTCGTGTTATTGCCAATGGCAAACTGTATGCCATGTAATAGCTTCTGGCAAGTATTTCAGCGCATGCCTTTGACGCATCATAAGGATAATAGCCGTTCAAGGGAGATTCTTCTGTGTAAGGCAGTTTTTTTTGCTGCCCGTATGCCTTGTCAGAGGAGGCTATTACGATACCTTTAACCGTTTTAGATAATCTGCAGGCTTCCAGAATATTCCAAGTTCCTTTTATGTTTGACTCAAATGTTGACAAGGGGCTTCTGTTTGCAGGGCCCACAATTGCCTGGGCTGCAATGTGGAAGACAAATTCAATATCATATTCGTTAACTGCCCTTTCGCAGTCATGGAGATTGACTAAATCGCCGTGGAGGATATTGACTTTATTTCTTAACTGCAAGACATCCAAATTGCTTGTTTTCTTGATGTCTCTTATAATTGTCGTAACATGCGCCCCTTTTTCAGCAAGGGCTTTTGCTATATGGCTTCCTATGAAGCCGTCTGCGCCTGTAACAAGTACATTCATCCCTTTCCAGTTCATCTGAGCCATTTTAACTGACCTTTTTTGTATAATTCATTAAGTTCAATCACATCCTTTAATGTATTCATTGACTTCCAAAATCCGCTGTGCTTAAATGCGGCTATCTGCTTTGCTTTAGCCATTTCCCTTAAAACATCCTTTTCCAGATCATAACCTTTTTTTATGTATTTGAATATTTTCTTATTAAACACGTAAAAACCGCCGTTCATGAACTTATCGAGCTTGGGTTTTTCCCTGAATCCAACAACCTCATTTTTATTTAATTCCAATATGCCAAACGGAGACTCCAAATTGACTGCTGTTAAAGTAGCAATTTTATTATTTTTTTTATGAAATTTGTACAGCGCATTAATATTGACATCGCTTAAATCATCACCGTATGTCACAAAAAAATCATTATCTTTAATCAAATGCCTTGCTTTTAGTATTCTTTCCGCCTTGTTTGTTTCCAATCCAGTATCAACAAACTCAATATTAATTCCCTTTTCGCCTTTGAAATAATCTTTTATTTTATTCCCCTTATAGCCCAGGCAGAAAATGAAGTCCTTATGCCCGAATGACTTGTACATCTGCACCAAATGCCATAAAATCGGCTTTGGACCTATTTCTATCAATGGCTTTGGAATTTCCTCTGTGTATTCGCTTAACCTTGTGCCCTTGCCCCCGCACAAAACAACTACCTGCATACCTCTGAATATTGGAATAGCATTTAAAAAGATTGCGATAATAGAATTATCTCTTCCCAGCCACCACAAAGTAATATGCAGGATACCTTCTTGTCCTGTCAATTATATCCAGAATGCTAAGCAATTGCGAAACTATATAGGCTGGCCATAAAACATACATTGCTAATTGAACAAGGACTTTTATCCGCTTTGGAAACAATAACGGAACTCCCTTAATCAATGAGTGCAGCAGCACGGATGGCAGGGTGAATATTCCCCCAATTGCCTCCAATCTTTCAATTTTGAATTTGCCTTCAAGCAAAGCCCTTAAGCCATACTCTGTAAACCTGTATTTGTCTGTTGGGGCGTCATGTATCGGATAAAAGAAAGGCAGCACCAGGACAAACTTGCCATCTTTTTTCAAGATATTATGAATAGATTCAGCAACATTAAACGGATTTTTAAAATAGTAAAATGAATTTACTGAAATAACCTTGTCAAATGAACTTGGCTTGAAAGGCAGTTTATCCGCATCAGACACTAAATGAGCTTTAGAGGTTTTTTCTATGTCGAGGCAGACTATGCTGCTTTTAATCACTTTATGATAATGCGGCTTGTTTCCGCAGCCCAAATCAAGAATTTTATCGTTTTTGCTGTTTAACGCTGATTCTATCTTGCAATTAATGTTTCTTTTTATTAAAAAAAATTCTCCAAGCATTTTCAATAAATCAGTGTTTTCTCAGCATATCCGCTATAAACCCGAAAATCACAATCTGGATGCCGATTGTTATTATCAGAATGTCAAGCATCATCAGGCCAAGGTGCCTGAAAGCCCCTCCTCCAAAAAACTGGAAGTAGACAAGCCACAATCCCAGAATAAATCCTATCAGCAAAATCGAAGTCCCAGTCCATCCGAAAAATTTCAACGGCTCATAATCACGATAAATCCTTATTATGTTGATCCAGGCCCTTATGGCATAGCCGAATGGGTTGCTTATAAGCCTGCTTTCGTCATGCCTTTTTGCAAAATAAATTGGCACCTCTTTTATCCTGAACTTATGCCTAACTGCCCTTATAATCTGCTCCTGAGTATATGTATGGTTTGAGGTTATAGGCACCTGTTCTGCGACTTCTTTGGTAAAAGCCCTGAATCCAGTCTGGGCATCAGATATTTCCAAGCCCGTTATTTGAGAGATAACCCTTGAGAATGCCATGTTGCCCAGCCTTTTAACCAAAGGCATCTCTTCTATTTTCCCCTTGAACCTGCTGCCCAGGACCAAATCATAGCCTTTCTTTACTTCAGCAAGCAGTTTTGGAATTTCACTTGCCTGATACTGCCTATCCGCGTCTATATGGACTATGATGTCCGCTTTCATCTCTAAGCACCTTTCTATTTCTGTCTTGAATGCCTCTGCCAAGCCATAATTCTTAGGAAGAGAATAAACCATTGCGCCTGCTTTTTTGGATACTTCGGCAGTCCTGTCTTTGCTGCCATCATCCAAAACCAATATCCTGTAATTGTAATTAGTCTGGCCCATTGCCTTCCTTATATCGGCAACCAGCCTGCCTATGGTCTTTTCCTCGTTATAGGCAGGTATTGTTACTATTACTTTCATACTCTGTCCGAAAGGTAAAATATTTAAATACCTTTCTGTTTTGCAGAAGGGGGCTTAATGGAATTTTTCAGCATAGCATTTTTTTTGGCTGTACTGTACGGTTTTGGTAGCTCTATCTCTTTCATAGCAAAGGAATCAGAGGATTTTCTTGAAAGGCACCTTATGAGATTTGGAATCGGATTGGGAATAATGCCTGCTTTCGGGCTTTTGCTTAACCTGTTAAGAGTTCCATTAGACTGGAGAATTTTTATTATATCCAGCTTGCTGATACTATTAGTTAGATATTATTTAGATTACAAAAATAATAATCTTTTCAATGCAAAATTCAATCTCAACCTTTATTCTGTTTTCATGCTTGTTTTATTTGCAATAACGCTGTACATGTACACAGCAGGATCTTTTGCGTATCCTTATCTTGAAGATGATGACCCGTGGAGCCACGCAATGGGAGTCAAGTATGTCTCAATAGAAAAGACAGTATTTACAGCCCAGCCAATTTTCCATTATATTGACCCTTATCCCCCAACATATGACATGCTGATGGGAATAATACACCAGACAAATGACTCTGTTTACTGGACGCTGAAATTTTTTAACGCATTCATAATATCATTAAGCATAATTTTCTTTTATTTCTTCGCTAAAGAATTTTCAAAAAGTTCGAAAAAAGCGCTGTTTTCAACATTTGCATTGTTTGCAGTGCCGGCATTTCTAAGCCATTTTATATGGGCATTGGCTTTGACAGTTCCTCTTTATTTCGTTTCTTTTTACTGCATTGAAAGGATAAATCACGACAAGAAGTGGTGGATTGGGGCTACAGCAGTTATGATAACGACTTTGACATCATCACCGACGCACAGCACTTATTTTGGATTGTTTTTTGCATTATACATTATTGGAAGATTTATTGCTGAAAGAAAGATACTGCTGTATGAAACTATTGCCGGACTAAGCGGCCTGGCCATTTCATTTGTTTTATGGTGGCTCCCAATACTGGCAAAACACGGCCTAACAAGAACATTGCAAATTCTTGGCATAGGCGGTACGCGAGGCAATGCCAGCATATTCAATGTGCTCGGAACAGGCGACAGGGTTTATACTCTTTCAGATTTTTTATGCCAGCCCGGAACGCCGTGCTATAACGGCCAGAATATGATAAATAATCCCATTGGGATAGGATTGATACTTTCTATTTTGGCGGTGATGGGCATTATTTATCTGGCCATGAAATACAAAGAGATGCTTAGCAGAGAGAACTATTACAAATTCGTGATTCTGCTGTGGCTTGCGCTGGCATTTTATGCTGTTAATGCGGCAAAATTCCCGATAAAGATATCCCCATTCAGGGCCTGGATGCTCCTGGCAATTCCAGTATCCTTACTGGCAGGGGAGTCAATTAATTTTATCAATAATATGTCTAAATCATTAACAAGAGATTTTACAAAATCAAAAAATGCAGTTATTTCTGTATCACTGATAGTCCTTATTGCCCTCAGCTTTGGGATATACAAGACTTCATTTGAGCCAAAATACAAGGTCAATACGGCAAACTGGCCTCCCGGCGCCTTCTGGACATCAAACGACGAAATAAGCGGCTATATTTGGCTTAAAGACAGCATACCGAAAGGCTCAAGAGTTTTTACTTTTGCCAATAATGCGCCTATCATAGCATTTGACAAGTTCACATGCTACTGGTGCCCTGAAGTAAGGGATTTCCAGAAAAACGGCATAAACAAAACGCCTGATGAGATATATTCATGGCTGAAGCAGAATAAGTACCAGTACCTTATTGTAGACGGGCAGACCATTCGAAAATTCGGGGCAAATGATACAAATATCATGCTGTCTTCTCTTGGATCAAAATTTAACCTGCAGCCGGTACTGCAAAATAACGGCATGATCATCCTGAGAATATGAATAAACAAAACATCAAAAACAAATTCATGGAAATGATATACAACTCGCCTCTTGAAAGAAATATAAACCTAGTGATGAGATACTACCCTATATCTAAATTCCTTAAAAAGATTATTAAAGAAAACAAGAACAGAAGACTGAGGATTTTAGAAGTAGGCTCCGGAAGCAGAGGCATAACAAGATTCTATGGCGGCAGGGTTATAGGCGTTGACATAGAGCCGGAAAAGTACGGAAGCCCGAGACTAATATTTTTAAAAGCTTCTGCCACCAATCTGCCTTTTAAGGACGGGAGCTTTGATGTGGTTTTATCGGTTGACACTCTGGAGCATTTGACCAGGAAAGATATGATCAAGATGGTCCAGGAGGCAGACAGGGTAGCGAGGAAACACATATTATTCACCTATCCCGCTGGCTTTACCAAATATCATGAAAAAATAGTAAAGACATGGAAAAGAAGCCATTTAACAAAATCGCTTGAAGAGCATCTTCATGGGGGCACTGCCACAGGGCATGAAATTCCGGACGCATTAAAAGGCAAAAATTATAATATAGTGAAGGAATACGGGATTCATCCGAGGATTTCATACTGCCTTTGCTATCTGGAGCAGCGCCTAATAACTAAAATTTTAAGCCGCACGCTGCTGAAGATTTTTATGCCTTTTATGAGGCTTTGCAGGGGAGACTCAAGAGTTTATTATTTTGTAACATGTCGGAAATCGCAAGATAAATAATAAATAGTTACGATTTCCGAGCATGCTCAAAAACACACTCCGTACTTTAGTGCGGAGTGTTTTTGACAAAATGAAAAAGAAGCTGAATTTGGGATGCGGGAATGACTATAAGGAAGGATGGGTTAACCTAGAGAATAAAGGCGAGTATATTGACAGAAAATACAAGGCAGATAAGTTTCATGATTTGAACAAATATCCATATCCATTCAAATCCAACGAATTTGATTTAATCCTGGCATCTCATCTTGTGGAGCATCTGGAAGATCCGCTAAGATTTTTTAAAGAATGCCGCAGGATACTCTCCGCAAACGGGGAATTAACAGTTGTTGTGCCGCATTACACCAATCCGATGGCATATACTCCGCTTCATAAGACTTACTGGAGCTACAAATCAATGAGGCACGCGGCTAATGGGCTAAGGTTAAAGGAGGTAAAATTAAAATTCACCCCTAAATACAAGCTTATTGAGTTGATAGCGGGAAAATTTCCAGTATTTTACGAGAATACGCCCCTGAGCATTTTTCCTGCCAAGGAGATTGAGGCAGTGTATTGCAAATGACATTAGTATAAAATTTCAGATGCATCCTTTATTATTAAATCAGGTTTGAGATTCAAAAGAAAATCTTTGTCCCTTAAGCCACTCTCAACTGCGATCACCTTCCATTTTAGTTTTTTTGCAGTTAAGATGTCGTCCTCAGAATCACCGATTATGACCCCTTCTTTGCCACTTAAATTCTTGCGTGAAAATAAAAATCCGTCAACTAATCTAGTTAGCTCGAATTTCTCAATTTGCTTAAAAAATAATCTTTTTGATTTTCTATTTGTAACTAAGAATACCTTATGGTTCATTTTTAATTTTTTCAAGGCATCAATAGAATTCGGAACTAATTCGTCAAGATTTAGATAGCGCTCTTTTTCAATATTATTCATTCTAATTTTATTATAATACCCGAATACGTCGATTTTATATTTTTCTTCTATTATACTTTTTTCGCTCTTGCCGCTTCTCTTTAATTTTATGTAAACCTCTTTTTTGAGTGGCTTAATCCCAAGAGATTCAATGCTGCCCTTATGCAATCTGTATAGCCTTTCAAGCACATCAATAATTGTCCCGTCAACATCAATATAAATTTTTTTGGCATCGCCTATGATGTGCCATACCATTTCTTTTTTCAATCCATATATTATATGGGTTTTTGGAACAAAGCCTAATTTCCTTGAATTGCTTATGTCAAACACAAAATCATTTTTTTGTTTTTTTCTTTTTTTAAATATGGGCTTCAAATTTTTGCCTGAAATTTTAATTATAATATCGGCGATCTGTTTTATAGTGTAAGGTCTGCCAGAAGCTATGTTGTAAGTTCCATATCTAAAACATTTCAATGCGCATAAAATGGCTTCTGCAGCGTCTTCAATATACAGATAATCTCGTTTATCACTACCATCACCGTATATTATCGGGCTTTTATTGTTTATTACAGAATTGATGAAGTTAGGTATCGCCCTGTCAATAATTTCTCCAGGGCCATAAACGCTTGCAAGTCTTAGAATCATGAAATTTTTTTTATTTTTGCGTAAAATTGATGATAACAACTGCTCTGCTATCAGCTTACTCGCGCCATAATATGTTACAGGACTGCATGGATGCTTTTCGTCTATAGGGGTGTAATGTACATTGCCGTAAACCTCTATAGTGCTTATGTAGATAACTTTTGTTCGTCCTGAAATGTTATTCACTAAGTTTACGCTGCCTATAATGTTAGAACTCACACTTTTTAATAAATCATCCTTGTATTTTGGCACAAAGGCTGCCAGATGTATCAAAAAATCCGCATTATTCAAGTATTTTCTGTTTTTTTCTATGCTGTATTTTTTGCTTATGTCGCACTGCACAAATTTTGTATTTGAAGAAAAATCAAACTTTTTTTTGTTTTTGTGAAAAACAACAACATGCGCTTTTAAGCTGTCTAAATGTTTGATTAGACTTTTCCCAATATGTCCAGTGCCGCCTGTTACAACTATATTTTTATTTCTGATGCTCATCTTCTTTTTCTTAGCTCCTCTACTTTTTTATCAATACTTTTAATATTTGTGAGCACTGGCAAGAAATCAATGCCCCTTATCCAAACAAGTCCTAGCTTAAGTGGGTTAAGCTTATTTGTAATCTTGGGCAGTTTCTCATTGTACGCCAATTTGACAAAAATATACGGCATATTCAATCCAGCTCTAGTGAAGAATTCATGTGTTGTGAAGAATCTGCCTATATTTATCTCAGTTGGATTTGGCACCCTGTTTCTGTCATAAGTCAAGTCCACACTAAAAATTCCATGCGGTCTTTTGTCAATTGCAAAAATAGCTTTTTGCGCTATATCATCCAAAATAGGGTCAGAATGCGTAACAGCCCCTCCAGTTGCCCCTGTGATTCCTGAAGGGGAAATTTTTGACAATTCCCAGTACAACCTTAACCTGCCTTGGGCAACTATCAATTCACCTTTGTTCCATATAGATTGCCATGTGACAGAGTCTGGACTAAGATATTCTGAAGCCGTGTATTTACCCCATCCTTGCATAAAGTCTATCCATGCCTTTGCCACATCAAAATTGTCAGATTTTAGAGAGCCTCTGCCACCTGCTCCAGTAGTATCTCTTATCCAAATCGTTTTGAATTTTTTGAGAGCATCTTTAAGATCTTTCTCGTCATTTATTTTCACTGTTTCAGGAACTTTTAATCCGGCTTTGCTCCATTTTTTATAAGATTCATGCTTATTCTGGCATATTTGAATTGTCTTGTGCTCCGGCAAGAAAAGCTTGGCATTCAGCATTTTTCTGTTTTTACTGACCTGAAACATTTCAGCATCATTTTGACAATGAAAGAATTCCGCACCAGTCTCGTCTATGATGCTATTTAGAATTTTGATATAATCCTTTTCGTTAGCGCTAGGTACAAGATAACTATCATCCGTCTCGGACCTATGAATATAATATTTATTGGAGTCTGTGCCTATCAAATAAAATTTTTCAGGGGCGTGCCTTAACGAGCGCACAAAATTTGTAGCTGGCGTCCCTCCAGCGCCTAAAATAAGAATTCGTTTCATTTTAAAGATTTCAATGTAGCAACTATTACTAGTATATAAATATCACTCTAAATTTTTACAAAGCTTATGGAAAGTTATATAAACAATAATCGGAAATATCAGCAGCAATGAAAGCAAAAACACTGGCAATTTTATTGATTTTATTCACCACCATTTTCACGTCAAGCGCGCAGCTATCCTTAAAGCTGGCCGTAAACAACCTTAAGCCAGGCTTTCTGGGCCTGATATCAAATTACTATTTAGCCCAAGGTTTTTTTCTGTACGCAATTGCGGGCGCGCTTGCGATAGCCGCTTTCCGGAGAGGGGATGTCTCAGTGCTTTATCCAATATTCGCCACAAGCTATGTGTGGGTGAGCATTGCATCGGCCTATTTTTTTGGAGAATACCTAAGCACGCTTAAGCTGCTTGGCATAATTGTAATTATAACTGGCATAATGCTGGTTGGATTTGGAGGCGCAAAAGTGAAAAATGAGGCGATGGCTTAATGGCAACACAGCTATGGGCTATACTTCTGGTGGCATTCAGCTCTCTGTTTGCATCAATAGCCCCGATTCTGCTGAAAAAGGCGTCTCAGAGAAAATTCTCAGATATAAAATCAGTCATAACAAATTACCCGCTATACGGCGCTGCCATGCTTTACGGATTCGGAATATCAGCTTTTGTTTTCGCGCTTACCGGAGGAGAGCTTTCTGTGCTGTATCCGCTTTCTTCTTTAGGATATATATGGGCATGCTTTGGAAGCGTTAAATTTCTTGGCGAGAAAATGAACAAGATCAAATGGGCGGGGGTCATACTGATAGTTATCGGCGTAACATTCATCGGCATAAGCGGCAATTAAGCCTTAGGGGCACCAAAAACCATTTAAATAATCCGCCTATTCCTACGAGCGTTGTTTATGATTCCAATATCAAAGCCTTTGCTTGGAGAGGAGGAGGAAAAGCTTGTGCTTGAAGTCCTTAGGTCAGGCAACCTGGTGCAAGGCGAAAAAGTTGAGGAATTTGAAAGAGAGTTTGCAAAATATGCAGGGGCAAGGCACGCAATAGCTACAAATTCAGGGACAAGCTCACTGCACACAGCGCTTTTAGCAGCAGGCATCGGAAAAGGTGACGAAGTCATTACAACGCCATTTACATTTATAGCATCAGTAAACTCAATTACCTTCTGCCAGGCAAGGCCAGTCTTTGCCGACATCAGGGAAGAAGACTTTAATATTAATGTAAAATTGATTGAAGATGCAATAACAAGCAAAACAAAAGCAATTATGCCGGTGCATCTTTACGGAAGCCCCTGTGATATGGATTCTTTGCAGGAAATCGCGTACAAGCATAATCTGCATATCATAGAGGATGCCTGCCAGGCCCACGGAGCAGAATTTAATGGCAGGAAGGTCGGCACTTTCGGAACTGGATGCTTCAGCTTCTATCCTTCGAAAAATATGACAACTGGAGAAGGCGGGATGATAACGACAAATGATGATGGAATTGCAGAGAGATGCCGGCTCATAAGAAATCACGGCTCTAAAGTAAGATATTACCACGAGATTGTCGGCTATAACTACAGGATGACAAATCTGGCAGCAGCAATCGGAATACCTCAATTGAAAAAACTGGAAGAATTCAACAATAAAAGAATAAAAAATGCGGAATACCTGACAAAAAGATTATCCAAGCTAAAATGGCTCATAACTCCAAAAATCAGAAGCAATTCAAGGCACGTGTTTCATCAATACACTTTAAGGATTACCGGCAAAAATCGAGATGAAGTTGCAAAAATACTGACGAGCAAAGGCGTAGGAAACTCAGTTTATTATCCTGTTCCGGCCACTCTGCAAAAGCCATATAAAGAGCTTAAAGTTAGCATGCCTGTAAGCGAGAAAATGGCAAAGGAAGTGCTCTCCATACCTGTGCACCCGGCATTGCTGAATGAAGAGCTGGATTATATAGCCAAGACTTTCGAGGAGATGTAAATGGACAAGATGCGTACAGCAGTTATTGGGGTAGGCAATATGGGAATCCACCATGCAAGAGTGCTCTCTGAGATATCAAATCTGGCAGCTGTTGCTGATACGAATGAGCCAAGATTAAAGGAAGTTGCAGAGCTGCATAAGTGCAAAAGTTATACAGATTATAATGAAATGATGAAGAGGGAAAATATCGATGCAGTTTCAATAGTTGTGCCGACAAGCATGCATAAAAAAGTCACGCTTGATGTTTTGAGATATAATAAACCCATATTGCTGGAGAAACCGTTAGCTGACAATATGGAAGATGCCCGGGCAATATACAGCGCTGTTAAGGACAGCGGAATAAGATTTACAGTTGGGCATGTTGAAAGGTTCAATCCTGCGGTTGCCAAGCTAAAGGAAATCCTGAAAAATGGCGAGCTTGGAGATATACTTGGGATCACTGCAAGAAGAGTCGGGACAGCAGGAAGCCCTATAGTATATGGCAATATAATGATAGACCTTGCAATCCATGATATTGATATAATAAATTTTTTGCTGGACAGGAAAAGCCCGGACAAGTCTTTGTGCTTTATAGGGAAATCTGCAATAACCAACAGGGAGGATTATGCAGACATAATCTTAAGATACGGCCCAACAAATGCGATGATACATGTTAACTGGATAACGCCAATAAAAATAAGGGTTCTCAGCATTAACGGCTCTAAAGCGTACGCTGAATTAAATTATATAACTCAGGAATTAAAGCTGTATAAAATGAGCTATACGAAACAATATAACAGCTTTGGGGAGTTTATCCTGAATTACAGCAAAGTCGACGAAATAAGAATAGATGTTGAAAAAGATGAGCCGCTAAAGCTTGAGATTAAATCATTTTTAGACTGCATTAAGAATGGCAGGCAGCAGCCGGTAACTATAGATCAGTCACTTGATGCCCTTGAAATAGCCTTAAGACTTTTAAAAGAAAACGGCGTAAAAGAAGTGCTTTGAAATGATAAAAATAGCTACCGTATTCGGCACACGACCAGAAATATTGAAGCTTTCTTCACTAATGCCCTTGCTCGATAAGAGCTTTGATCACGTAATGGTACATACAAATCAGCATTACTCTTATAATCTGGATAAGGTATTTTTTGATCAATTAAAACTGCGCAAACCGAATTTTAATTTAAATGTAGGATCAGGCACACATGCAGAACAGGCTTCTAAGGTAATGGAAAGGCTGGAAAAAATTTTGCTGGAACAAGAACCAGATGTCGTTATAGTCAACGGAGATACAAATTCCACGATGGCTGCAGGAATAACCGCTGCAAAGCTAAAGATACCATTGGTGCATTCTGAAGCTGGGCCACGTGCATTTAACAAAAGAATTGCAGAGGAGATTAACAGAATTATTGTGGATCATTGCTCCGACATTCTTTTGGCTCCGCACACTGTTGCATATGATAATCTGCTAAATGAAGGAATTCCAAAAGAAAATATATGCCTTGTTGGGGACCCAATTGTCAGTTGCGCCCTCAGAGCAAGAAAAATGGGCCAGAATTCTTCTATAATGAAACAGCTGGACATTAAAAGGCACGAATATGTCTTGGTTACTGTGCACCATGCTGAAATTACAAATGACATCAAGATATTAAAAGAAGTAATAGAGGCCATCAATGACATAAGCAAAATTATAAAAATTGTTTTTCCCATGCACCCCAGAACAGGCAAGTTCTTAAAATCTAATAATATAACTCTTAATAAGTCAATCAAGGTAATTGAGCCTCAAGGTTACTTGGAGTTTATAAATCTGCTTGATAATTCCCTTTTCGTCATGTCGGATTCTGGCGGGATCCAATCAGAATCAGTTGCCTTGAACGTACCTTGCCTTATATTAAGGCCACTAACAGAATGGATACTCTATATTAAAGCCGGTAAAAACATGCTCATAGGAGATAACCATGACAGTATAGTGTCAAAAGTAAAAGATTTGCTCTCTGATGATTATAATATCAAAAAAATGAGATCGACTAAATTTCACATGATCAAGGATAGTGACGAAAGGGCAATAAATATTTTAAAAAATAGATTTAAGTAATTTATCCAGGAACAAACATGCCGACAATGAAACAAAAAAAATGTAATTTTACGTTAGAACATTATACCAATACTTTGAAAAAAGCCCTTTCATTAGGCTATACTATATCCAAACTGGAAGATTACCCAAATAAAATAAAAAGAAAAAAAATCATCTTTCTTAGGCATGATGTAGATTTTGACTTAAAACTTGCATTAAGAATGGCTGTTACAGAACATAAACTAGGGATAAAATCTACCTACTTCATTAGGATGCACGCACCTTATAATATTTTCTTTTACCCAAATTATAAGGCTTTGAGAGACATAGCTTCAATGGGGCATGAAATAGGGTTGCATCATGAGGGAAATTTCTCAATCTTGTTTAACGAGAATGAAAAAGATATGATAAGAAGGGAAAAAGCTATACTAGAAATGGTTGCCAATACGAGCATTAAGGGAATCTCATCTCACGAGTCACTTAAATCTAATTTATCGTCCGATGTTAATCCAGACATATTAAATAATTTAGTATTCGCCTACGACGCCTATTCTCCAAAATTTACTAAAGATATTAAATATATTTCTGATAGTGCTGCGAGATGGCATGAAGGTTGTATGTGCGGGTTTATAGCTTCAGAAACGCCAAAATTATGCGTATTGACACATCCATTCTGGTGGTATGAGAAAAGTGCTTTAGAAAATTATTGAACATGAAAAGAAAAGTAGCAATTCATCAGATCAATTATTTGCCATGGATTGGCTATTTTAACAAAATTAAAATTTGTGATGTATTTGTTTTTCTTGACAGTGTGGATTATGTTAAAAATAATTACATGAATAGGAACAAGATAAAAACAAACACTGGATGGTGCTATTTGACAATTCCAATAGAAAGAAGATATTATAGGAAACCATTTAATATGGTAACATTGCCAAACAATGCCGACTGGGCAGATAATCACTGGAAAACTATCGAACTTAATTATAGAAAGGCGCCTTATTTCAATAGCTACAAAGACTTCTTTGAGAAAAGTTACAAGTCATTGCCGAAAATACTTGGAGAATTTAACGAGAAATTTATTAGGCATATAATCAAGTTATTAGACATAAATACAGAATTATTAAAATCAAGCGATTTAAATCTAGACAGAGAATTGAAGAAGACAGACCTATTGTTAGAGATAGTTAGAAGAACAAACGGGGTAACGTATATTTCAGGGGTAGGGGCAAAAAATTACATGGAAATTGAAAAATTTACAGATGTAAATTTGGAGTTTCAAAATTTCGTACATCCAGATTATCATCAATTACATGGAGACTGGATTCCATATCTTTCAATAATTGATTTGATATTTAATGAAGGGGAAAAATCAAAAAATTTTATTTAATAAAATGAAAGTGCTTGTTACTGGTGCGACAGGATTCATAGGAGAGCATCTTGTCAAAGAGCTTCATAGAAGAAAATTTGAAGTTATTGGCATAAGCAAGAACAATCCAAACAAAAAGCTAAGATGCGATATAATGGATTATAAAAAACTTAAGAGGATTTTCCAAAAATATAGCGTAGATTCAGTCATTCATCTTGCAGCATTCATATCTGACAAGCCAGAAGACAAAGAAAAGATGAACCTTATTAATGTAAATGGCACCAAAAATGTACTCAAAGCTGCTGTAAGCGGAAACATTAAAGGGTTTATTTACATATCCAGCATGAGCATTTACGATAAGCGCAATAAGATTCCTATAAATGAAGAATCTGCAAAAAATCCCAGAGACTATTATGGGCTTACGAAGCTCAGGGCAGAAAAAACCTGCATGAACTACAGAAACAAATTTAATATTATTATCTTAAGGTATGCCGGCGTGTTTGGCTGTGGCAAAAATCATGGAGCTGCATATAATTTTGCTGCCAATGCGCTGCAAAGTAAAGATTTATATATCCAGGAAGACGGATTACAAACTCACGATTTTATTTATGTTAAGGATGCAGTATGGGCTACTTTGCTAGCGCTTAATAACCTAGACAAAATTAAATTTGGAATATTCAATATAGGTTCTGGCCAGGAATACTCAGTTAAGAAACTTGCGGAAATAATAGCAAGGCAATGCTCCTCAAAATCAAAAATAATTTCAAATTTTGGGAGTGGAAAGCCTGAAAGGTTTTTGCTGGATATAAGCAAAGCAAAAAAAATATTGGGCTATAGGCCCCATTCAGTTGAGGAAAATGTTAAAGATTTTATTAGAGAGCTAAAATGCCAAAAATACCTTTAGCCAAACCATTTTTTGATAATAGAAGCATCAGCATAATTAAAAAAGATATAGGGAAAATTCTGAAAAAAGGAAGACTTGTACTTGGTCCTTACACCGAGCAGTTCGAGAACGATTTTAAGGATTACATAGGATCAAAATATGCTGTTGCTGTTAATACATGCACCTCAGCTCTTTCAATTTGCTTGAGCTATGCCGTGGTAAAGGGAAAGGAGGTGATTCTGCCCTCGAATACTTTTGTAACAGTCGCAAATGCCATTATAGAATGCGGCGGAAAAGTTATTTTTGCGGAGCTTGACCCTAGGACACTATGCCTTGACGTAGATGACGTTAAAAAAAAAATCACTAAAAATACAAGAGCAGTAATAGTACTACATATGCTGGGCATTATCGACCCAAGGATTGACGATTTAATAAATTTGTGCCGGAAAAAAAATATTTTTCTTATTGAAGATAGTTCTCATGCACATGGCTCGATGATTAATGGCAGAAAGGCGGGGACTTTGGGGGATGCGGCATGTTTCAGCTTTTATCCTACAAAAGTCATGACCACTGCACTCGGCGGGATGATTACAACTAATAACCAAGACTTGTATAAGTATGCAAAGTCCCTTAGGTTTTTTGGTTCGGGAGGTAATCCAAACGAAATAATAAATACGGGGAATGACTGGCTCATGAGCGAGGTTCATGCATGCATTGGGATTAGCCAGCTTAAAAATTTAGACGAAAATATAAAAAGGAGAAATGCCCTAGTTAAGATTTATGAGAAGGGCTTGAGATCCATAAATGGAATAAAGTTGCTTAATGCACCAAAAAATATTAGACATTCATACTACAAGTTTGCAATCTATCTTGACGATAGCATAGATAGGGATCTTATTATAAAAAAAATGAAGGGCAATTTTCAGATTGAAACATCGCAGGTCTACGTTCCTTGTCATCTGCACCCGATATATAAGAAGATATTTGGTTTCCATGAAGGAATGCTGAAAACAACAGAATATGCATTAAAGCATACTATATGCCTTCCAATTTACCCTCAAATGAACAGAGAGGAAGTTGACTACGTTCTTAATGCTTTTAAAAAGGAACTTAGGCAAGCATGAAGATTGCATAAATGCAAGATCGCATTTTAGTACGCCAATCCTTTCAAGCAAAAATTTTATAAATTAGGCCCTAAACCAAAAGACAATGAAAGTATCAATAATTATACCCTGCTATAATGAGGAGGAAGGGATAGACTATCTATCTGGAATATTGTCAAAACTCCTGCCGAAAATCAGGAAAAAGTACAATATAGAACTAATATTTGTTGATGATGGAAGCAAAGATAATACTTACAAATTGCTTAAAAAATATTTCGGAAAATGGAAATTTATGAGGATTTTAAAGCACAAAAAGAACATGGGATTTGGCGCTGCATTTAGAACAGGAATAAAGAATTCAACTGGAGATGTAATATTTCAGATGGATGCGGATTGCTCATATCCTGTGGATAATGTTATGAATATGATAGCTGATATAGGGCAATATGATGTTGTGACAGCATCTCCCTTGCATCCTAAAGGAAAAATAGGAGACGTTCCATTTTATAGAAGGGTTCTTAGCACGTCTATATCAAAAATTTATAGGCTTATATCTGGCTCTAATATACACACTTTTACCTGCGCATTCAGGACTTACAAGGGAGATATGCTTAGAAATCTAAAGTTCGAATCCAATGGATTTACCTGCGCTGCCGAGATACTCCTACTTTTACTTATTAAAAAATATAAGGTCAAGGAATTTCCTTCGATAGTAAGCAATAGGTTATACGGCCAGTCAAAAATGAAAACATTAAAGACAATCAAGGAACACTTAAAGCTAATAATGCGAATATTAAAAATACGCATATTTGGCATAGGAGGCTAAAAATGAAAAAAACTCTAATAATTTTAATCTCCTTTCTTCTCCTTGGTTCTTTTTTAAGATTCTATCAAATAGGTACTGAAAGCTTCTGGGTTGATGAAGCAACAACAGCATTGGCGATAAAACAATACAATACCAAAGAAATTTTTTTGAATCTGTATACGACAGGAAGAATACTGCCTGAGCATTCTTTTCTTGGAAATGGCGATTTTCCCGTTTATTATTTAGGATTAGGGGCATGGTCAAATATTTTTGGCATAAGCGAGTTTTCATTAAGGTCATTCTCGGCAATTTTTGGGGTTATATCCATATTACTAGTATTCTTAATTTCAAAAGAGCTATTCAATGAAAAGACCGGATTGATTGCTTCATTTATATTCTCGATCCATATTGTGATGATAGAATACTCGCAGGAAGCAAGGCTCTATGGATTTATGCTTTTTATCGTTTTGCTTACCTTATTCTCATTGGCAAAATTCATCAATACAGGAAAATATCTTTCAATTCTTGCAATCTCTAATGTTTTAGGAATTTTTACAAGCCCGGTGTTTTTATTTTTCTTTATATTTGAATTAATTTATTTCTCTTATATATTCCTAAAAGAATTTATAAAATCAAAAAAGTTAAAAATAACAAAACTACATATAGTTTTGCTTGGGCTAGTGATTATTTATTTGCCATTAATCTATAGGATGTTTAATTTTTCAATTGCAGGGCTAAGATATTCTGGAGATATGTCCTTAGCAAAATTAGCCAAAATATTTGTTCAGTTCAACGCATGGCTGCACCCCTCAGCAGAGCTTTTGTCAAAGATAAACGGCAAGGTATTCAATTTATTCAGCATATCAGAATGGATTGCCGTTTTATCGGTCGTGTTAATATCTGCAATGCTCGGAGCATTTTTTGTGAGAAGCCTCTTTAACAGGAATAAAAGAAATTTAGGATTCTCAATGGCTGCTTTGATAATTCCTTTTATGATATTTTTTGCAGCTCTTTATAAAGTACTTTCTATATTCCCTTCAAACAGATATATCCTCTATACAGTTCCAATCTATATTATGATAGCCTCTTTTGGCATGTCTACGCTAACTAATAAGAAATTGGCGATAGTTATGTCGGTGTTGCTTGTGTCGTCTTCAATGCCTTTGTATTTTTATTATGCCAATCCAATTCATCCTGAATACGGGAAAGCAGTCTCATATTTAGAGAGCAAAGCACAAGCTACCGATACTATCGTAGTAAACATTCTTACAGTCATACTACCATTTGATTATTATTCTGACAAACTAAGCAATGTTTACGGAGTATTCGATGCCAATGACTTAAAGAACATAGATATAAATAAAAAATCTGTGTGGCTAGTTTTGTCCACAAAGCATGCCGATCAAAGCGGACAAATAAGAACGTACTTTGAGCAAAATTACAGAGCAATTGAGACAAAAGAGTTTTTTGAAGTCAAAATCGTGCATTACATAAGATAATTATTGCTAGCCGTTCAGTGTGTTCTTCACATCAACAATTTTTTCTTTCATTTTTATCAACTCTTTTTTATACGATGTTTCCCTGTTCATCAAAATTATAGCATCCATTTTTCTGAAATTGTCAATGTAATCAATGCCAAATTCCTTTTTAACCTCTTCCTTTGTATACAATGGATCTAATCCATAAACATTATATCCTTTTTTCTTAAGCAATCCTATTAACGCAATCGACCTGCTATAAGCCTTTTCCTTCACACCTTCCCTATAACTTAGCCCAATTATTCCAACTTTCCCATTTTTCTTATTTTTTGCTATTTTGTCAACCCTATCTGCATAATATCTTACCATATCATCATTAATCTGCCTTGCGGCCTTTATCAAAGGCACATTCATGCTATTTATCAAAAACCAGGGATAGACCGGAATGCAGTGACCGCCAACATTGCCAGGCTCAAGTATGTTGCAATACTGGTGCTTTGCAGCTTCCTTCATCTCCCAGAAATCAATATTGTAATGCTCAGAGACTTTGAAAAACTCATTTGCCAGAGCAATATTCACATCCCGATAAACTCCTTCCGCAATCTTTGCCAGCTCCGCAGTCCTTGAATTTGCAACTTTGAAAGGATTTGCGAATTTTTTATATATTTCAAATGCCTTTTGCGTGCTTATTCCGTTTATTCCGCCGACAATTTTCGGGAATTCCTTGAATCTTGATATGGAATAGCCAGTCATTATCCTTTCAGGGCTGTAAGCGAGATAGAAATCTTTGCCGGCTTTCAACATTGAATTTTTTTCCAGAATGCCCTTTATAAGACTCTCAGTTGTTCCAACAAGAACTGTGGTTTCCAACACAACTATATCTTTTTTTTTCAGGCCTTTTCCTACGCTTTCAACAGCGTGTTCTATTATTGAAAAATCCGGCCTTTTGCTGTCGTCTATAAACAAAGGCACAATTACAATATGCACATTGCACTCTTTGGAAGCTGTTATTGCATCAGAAGTCGCATTTAACCGATTCCCGCCGTGCTTTTTTATTAATTCGCTCAGGCCCGGCTCTTCCTTTACAGGATTTACTCCGCGGTTGATTAATTCTACTTTCTTTTTATCAACGTCAACCCCCAGCACTTCAATTCCGGCATCTGCAATCACAGCTGCCAATGGAAGACCTGCTTTTCCCAATCCTACCACAGCTATTTTTAACTTGCTCATTTTAGGAAACTGCTCATGCTTAAATCAGGCTTCTGGAATTTTGACGGGTTTATATATATCTTATGCCATATCTCAAAAGCAACAAGGTTCCACAGGAGGTTGTAATTTTGAGTATTTTTTTCAGAAACTTTTTCTTTAAGGACTTTTTCTATAAACGTTCTGCTTATATACTTTTTGCAGGCTAAAACCCCGTTCGGAAGCATATTTTGGGCAATATCCCTAAGCTCGCTTTTGTACAGCGAATGCGTTGTTGTTGCAAAGCCCCACTTTTTTCTTTTTGAAATTTTTTTCGGCAGAACACCCGACACCATTTTTCTTAGTATATATTTTCCGCTGCCGTCCCTTATTTTCAGCCTTGCCGGCAGGCTGAAGCAGAAATCTATCAAGTTATTATCAAGAAACGGGACTCTGGCTTCAACGCTGTTTGCCATTGACATGGAATCCTCAACAGCAAGGAAATCATTGGGCATCTTCACATTAAATTCGGCATAAAAAGCCTGTTCTACCGGATTCGCGCCTTTTTCTTTGAAATAATCTTCAAACTCCCCTGACACAGATGAATTGATTTTGCCTTTTAATTTTTCCGAATAAATCCCCTTAAGCTGTTTTGAATCAAAGCCGGCATCTGCAGATGTTATGAACGAATATGCTTCTGCCGGATTTCTTGCTTTTCTTATCTTTGCTATCTTATCATTATACTCCTCTTTTGAGAATATCTTATTATAGGGCAATTGCGAATTATTACTTTTTTTCCTGCCTGCGATGCAGTCCATATAATCATATCTGTGCACATAGCCGCCTAATAGCTCATCACCGCCCATGCCTGAATGGATTACTTTAATGTGCTTCGCAACTTCCTTATAAACTAAATAAGGGTAAAGATTTCTTTTTGGCATATCCATGTGCCATATCATTTTTGGAAATTCATCAAACAAATTGAATTTGACAACAAGCTCTTTGTGGCTTGTCTTGAATTTGTCTGCGACAGCCCTCGCATATTCAAATTCATCAGTCGATTCGCCAAATCCCATGCAGAACGTGTTTATCGGCTTATCGGAAACTTTTGAGGCAAATGCAACTATTGCTGAGGTATCCAGGCCGCCTGAGAGAAAAGAGCCAATAGGCACGTCGCTTATCATCTGCAGCTTCACAGCATTCTGCATTGTGCTTCTTAATTTACCTATCGCGTAATTTTCATCAATTTCCTCATTAACATCAATATCCAGCTCCCAGTATTTTCCTATTTTGATATTTTTTTTTGATGCAATAAGGCAATGCCCGGGCAACAGCTTATTTATTCCTTTGAACATTGTTTTTTTCCCGGGCACATATCTGAGCCTTATGTACTGATTTAATGCGTCCAAATCAACTTCCCTTTTGACTTCAGGATGCTGCAGTATGGACTTTATCTCAGAGGCAAACAGCAAAGAATTGCCTTTTAATAGCGCGTAATACAGCGGCTTGACCCCGCACCTGTCCCTTGCAAGCAGCAATTGCTTTTTATTATCGTCATAAAGCGCAAAGGCAAACATCCCGTTAAAGCTCTTGAGGCATTCTATGCCGTATTCCTCATAGCTATGAACAATGGCTTCTGTGTCAGTGTTTGTATAAAATCTGTGGCCTTTTCTTTCAAGGTCCCTTCTCAATTCCTGGAAATTATATATCTCGCCATTATAAACTATTGCGATAGACTTGTCTTCATTGAAGATAGGCTGGTCTCCTGTTGCCAAGTCAATAATGCTGAGCCTCCTGCTTGCCAGCATAACATTCCTGTTTGTGTAATAGCCCTCGCCGTCAGGGCCCCTATGGGAGATTATATCGGCCATTCTCTTAAGAAGCGCCTTCTCCTCAAATCCATAAAATCCTGCAATACCGCACATTTTGGTTCAGTAAGTAAAATTTAAGCTTGGCCGCGGCCGTACTTCAATAAAGCAACAAAAAACAGCGAGCATGCAATAACGGCAATCAATGAGACAACACCGAATAGCTTCTCTTTTAAAACTATATCATACTTTAATGTTATGACATTCCCTTTTATCGTTCTTACCATTATCATGTTGAAATTAGTCGGATATAATGGAACTTCCCTATTGTTCATGGATGCCTTCCATCTTGGAAAAAACTCTTCCTTGAAGACAGCAAATTCATTGTCATTAAATTCCCCGTATATCTCTACAAGCTGCGGGTTTTTTCTGCTGAAAGTCAATGGTATAGGCTCCGCCGGCACTTTATCCTGGGCATAATCCAAGGCCTTCTTTGGATTGGCAAAATCATACCTTTCAAGCGGACTTACTGTCACATATTTATAACCCTCTTTTGCCTTGTAAACATCCTTATCGACATTCTTCAATACACTCACTTTTTCAGCGTAATTAGTGCCGTTCACCATAAGAAATACCATGCACTGATTTTGGTATAAAGGTGTTGTGTGATTTGGATACATTTTGAATAGGACAGCATTACCGACAGGATGGCATATATTAAGGAACAGGTATTTGTAGCCGCCAAGCCTGAGGTAATTGCTCATCTCAGTGCCCGATATCGTATAAATTCCCGGGAACTCTCCGAATGAATGGCTTGTGTGCAGCATGTCATAGATGTTGTTGAGCTCAGACCACAGATTATACTGATATCTTGTGAAGTAATGCCCGGTATTGTAAGCCATTCCGGGATCAACTGCATTGGAAAAAAGCCCGTATGTAATGAATCTCCCGTCATTTGGCAGGCTTCTTACAAAATCCATTTCGCCTTTTAAAGTTCCCTCAGAGATTATCTGCTCCGCGTGTATATTATCGAGATTTATCCTTGAGTAATAAACATTATGAAGCAGGAAGCCTGCAAATACTGCAATCAGTATTGTGCGCGCTTCTTTAGACTTGAAAGAATCAAAGGATGCGGCTATGGATGCGGAGAGCACTACAACTGTATAGGGAAGTATTATCCTGTAGCCGGTCTCCAAAGTCCCCATATTGAAAGTAGCTGTTATGAAGTAATATAGGATAAACTGCACTATGAATGTGACTGCAAACAATCCTGCTTTTCTTAGTTTTTCGCTCTTTAGATTGAATATCACATAAAAAAAAGCAATGCTTCCTATTACCGACAGGAAAAATCCGGATTCTTTGGTATCCAGCCGATTAAGATCAGGATATTTTATCGAGAACGGAACAATGCCCGGATTTGTGAAATAATCCCTCGTATAAGGAAAAAAATTCTTTAATACCGGCGCTTTGTTGAAGAGCCCCCTTGGATGCTCCCTTATATAATCATCGTAACTGGCACCTACAAGAGTGTAAGCGAACGCAACTCCAAGAAATATTATGGCTACAAGCGCAACTTTCCATTTATTCTTCAGCATGTAATTAATTCCATCCCGCATTGATTGCCTGTCTCCGACATATACTACCAGCAAAAGGGAGAATGCGAATACCCACACCCCAATGGCCTGTATTACGTGCACCATATACGTCATTACAAGCAGATAGCCCATAATGAACCATTCTGCTGCCTTTTTTGGCTTGGAAAGTATCATTGCAAAAAGAAGAAGATTTATCGGATGCGCAGAGAATGACTTCAGGCTTTCAAGTATCCTGACAAACTGGAAGCTCAGGCCTATTGCAAGGCTGCCCAGAATTATGAAATAAACAGAGTGCCTGCTGCTGTTGCTTCCATTTATTGCAAGCACCTCTTTAAGGAAGACAGCGGCTCCAAGAACCACCATCCAAAGTATAAACATGCTATGGGAGTTATAGATAAGCAGCGCATCAAACCATTGCTTTAGAAGAATAGTGGATACTACCAAGATATCCTTTGTGAAATGCAAAGGAGAATCAGTTAGGAAAAGCTGCTCGCCCATCCCTATGCCCGGGTCGTATTGCGGGAAGAAGCCAAATTTTTCTATATTATTTATAATAAAAGCCTGTTTTGTGTAAATTTCAGTTGCATTTGAAGTATGCAGGCTGCTGCTGTTGTAAATGACGCTCATGACAAAGAACATCAGGAACAAGGTTCCAAGCAAAATTTTGTAGTCTTCATTGCTCATTGAAAAAACGCCTTTAACGGCATCTTTTCCATTCTTCCTTACAAAAACATAATAGGCTATTGACAGAAAAACAGCAATAACGGCAATTATGAAATATGCGCTAATTTTGATCCCAAGCACATTCGGGTAGTAAACGACAAGCCTGACAACATGAGTTACTGCAAATCCAAGCACGTAGCTTTTGATAAAAGTAGGGTTTTCCAGAACTGTGCCGAACACAAGGAAAGGGATATAGAAAATGAAAAAAACAAAAAATGGGGGGAATGGCAAGGTTGCTATTGAAATATAAATTAGGTTTTTTATGCCCGGTTCAAGCTTAGACCCAAATATGACAACCAAGACAGCTATGGACAGGGGAATATAAAGGAAACTCTTGAGTACAAGAGACAACAGGATTAAATAGGCTACTATAAGCAAGTCGTTCAGTTTTATCTTCATGCTACCCCGGCTAATGAAATAATTAACTATATTTAAAGGATTTGGTTGATTATCGGAGCTATGTTTATGAAATTTATGGTACGTAAAATTCTTCAACCCAAAAATCTGCTTTCTAGTCAGAAAAGCTTAATAATTCTTAAAATTCTGATGTAACTCCATGGCATGGCTCAACAACGGCTCTGGACGGGTAAATCACACTGAACGTGGCAGCGGCTATCACATCCACATTAAAGAAAATGTTTTTATACAGAATAGTTAAGCCAATCAGTTATGAACACAACCAGAATAATAAAAGAGATTAGCTTAGGGGAATTCAAAGAAATAATCTCAAAATACAAAGATAACAGCATTCTTAACCCTCATGCCCTTGACCATCTGAGTGATGCCCAAAGAAAATTATTTAAAGAGCAGAGCTTAATCAATCTTTTGCTGAAGGAAAACCCCAGAGGCATTGGCCTGCAGCGAAACGGGAGATATGCGGCGTTTTACAGGAGAAATTGGGGCTTCCTTAGGGTAATACTGGAAATCAAAGATCCAAAATTGGAGATAATAACGTTTATAAATACAGAGACTATGCCTAATCTAAAGAGGCTTGAAAATGGAAAATAAACATTTAGACGCAAGAGGAAAGGGGGAATACACATATGATTTCAGAAATGATGTATTGCTTTTTAAGATTAAAGATAGGGACTATGCTATGTCTATAGAATTTGAAAATCTAATTGTGGATATTGACACAAAAGGCTATATTACCGGGTTAAGATTATTTGATGCTTCTCAATTATTCAAGCTGTCAAAGCTTGCTTTAAACAGCGTTAAAAACTTTGAATTTAATACAAAAGTGGAAGACAAGGTTATCACCATACAATTAAGATTTACTTCTGTATTAAGAAATAAGCCGGTCATTAGCCATGGTCAAGATATTGTTAGGGAAACAAGCGATTCACATATAAGAAATTCTGAAGTTCTCTGTACAGTTGCCTAAAATTGAATATATTACATCTACGATGGCTTTGCTAATCTAGTTCTGGTACGTAAAGTTCTAATGCATTTGTGAGATACAAAGCCAGAACTTCAGTTGCTGTGGGTGCATATGGAATCGCAAAAGAATCTAATGTTTATAATGCTAATACATTCCAAGTTGAATTCTGCTTCCAGCCGCTTCCGTTGTTAAGCCACGCGTTGGAAGTTCCTCCGCTCTTTGCCTTTATCAGGTCATGAAAGCCGTCGTTATTAAGGTCGGCTATCCTCAATGCAGCATCAATACCAGAACTTTACTTACCATTAACTATAAGTATCATTTTTTGTTGGGGTATTTTTTCGAATACAATTCAGCTTCTTTTCCTAACCACAATATACTGGGGCCCAAGCAGATATTTGTTGAGCTTTCCGGACGCCACTTTGCTTACAGTATTGAAAAGAATATCTAATAATCTTATGCTTGAAGGATTGAAAAAGAGAACTTTGTGCTCAATAATATCTGCTGAATCTTTAACAACAATATCTTCCAGTTCATCAAATGACAGATACCTGTTTATTTTCCAGTACCTTGCGACTGCCAGCCCTGCAATTCGCGCAATATTATAAATATTCATAATCTTTGTCGGAGTTGTCAGGAATAAAATCCCGTTTTTCCTCAAAACCCTCAGCGCCTCATCAATATGATTTTTCTGGTCTTTTACGTACTCCAAAGTCCCCATGCTAAAAACCAAATCAAAGCTGTTATTATCAAAATGCAACGGCGTGTCTTTTGCAAGCACATACTTTATGTTTTCCCGTTTATGGTTTCTATTTGCAAAATTTACCATATCTATGGAACTGTCTATCCCAGTCCCCGATGCAAATTCATTATGAAAATTATCAAGGAATATCCCTGTTCCGCATCCAATATCAAGAACTTTCTTAGGCTTGTATTCCCGGATTAATTTTCTTATTATCTTAACTCTTATTTCAAAGAACTTAGGATTCATGTCTTTGCTGTAATCCAGCGCAATATTTGAACTCATTTTCCAGCCTTTTTCAGCTTGGGCATTATCTCGTCGACAAGATTGAAGGAGTTTGTCAGGCACTGGTCAATGTCAACATAAAGGTATTTTCCGACCCTTCCGGTAACTTCGAAATTCGGGATTGTTTTCAGGTAATCAAATATGCCGTCAAGATGCTCCTCGTGGTCATGGTAATAGATAGGGTAAGCATACCTTGCCTTAAGCAGAAATGTCTTTTTTATCTCACCGCGCTTCACTATGCCATCCTTTTCCAGGAACTTTATGCACAAGTCCAGTACCTGCTCTTTTGTATAATTCCATATTTTTTCACTGTCGTGGCAGCTTATCTCAACTGCCACCATGTTTTCATCTTTAGGGCACAGATAAGGTGAAAATTTTCTCATTTCTGATATCCTGTTGTAAGGCCTTCCTACAAAATAAAGATATGAGCTGCTCAGGATATTCCTGTTTGGAACAACTATATAGAGCGCTATAAACGAGAGGAATCCGATTTTTTTCGTGCTTTTTATTACATCTTCAGGCGCCTGCGGGTCAAGCATATTCACAGCAAGCGTCAGCGGAATTGTAGACACTAAAAAATCTGTTTTGAAATCCTTTGATTTCCCGCCTTTTGCTGCTGTGACAGTGAATGAGCCATCAGGATTCTTCTTTATTTTTTTGACTTCATATCCCATATGGATTTTGCCGCCAAGCTTTTTTATTTTATGGGCAATTGCGCCCAATACCATCCCTATGCCCTTGAACGGGTATCTCAAAATAAGGGTTGTTTCCCTTTCGGCAAGCGACAGGTTCTTTTTAGTTATTTTCATGTGGAAGAGCAGCTTTAGAGCCTTGAAGAATGACAATCTTGTGTTTGTTGGCAACGTTCTTGGCGCCAATTTATCGCATGGTATGCCCCAGAACTGCTCCGTATATGGCTTGAAAAATATCTTGAACAAATAATCTCCAAAATTCTTCCTTGCCCAAATTTCAAAATTTTTTTCCGGAGCCTCTTTTTTGAGCAATTTTTTTACTGATTCAAGCAGCTGCCTGCAGAAATAGCTGGAAACAATAAGGAAAGACTCGGTCAAAGGTATCTCAAATATTATGTTTTTTATATTAAGGGGGTAGTTCAGGAACTTTCCCCTGAAAAGCAATTTTGCGTCTCTTTTCAGAGTAGGCATTTCCTTTCCAAAATCCTCCTTGAAGAGCTCCGTCACCTTTTTTATTATCTCCGGCCTCTCGCTCAGGAAATAATGGGGGCCATAATCAAGATAATAGCCGTCCTTCCTTACAGTTGCAGCCAAGCCCCCAATCTCGTTTTTTAGCTCTATTACCTCAACTGGAACTTTCTTTTCTGCCAGCTTCCACGCAACTCCCAACCCGGAAGCGCCTCCTCCAAGCACAAGAACTTTTTTCATTTGATTTATTTACCATCCATTTTTGATTGTTTTGATTATATAATCCACATCCCTGTCTGACAGGTTATTGTGCAATGGCAAAGATATATTTGTCTTTGAGAACCTATCAAGAGCAGGCAAGTCTTTTCTTAAGCCTCCAAAAATTGCATATGCATCATTCCTCATGTGTATAATTGAAGTTTCTATGCCATTAGATGCCATTTTTTTACAAAATTTTTCCCTATTCTTAACATGCACAGTGAAAAGCTCGTTTGCGCTTTCCCGGTCACTTTTTGATTCAAGCAAGGATAATCCTTTGATTTTCTTAAAAGATTCCATGTATTTTTTAACTACTTCTCTTCGCCTGCTTTTGATTTTTTTGCATTCTTCCAGATTCGCCAAGCCAATGGCAGCATTAATATTTGTCATATGGTATCCATAGCCTCTTTCTGTTACATCAAAATCATAATAACCTTCAACTGTCGGCTTTCTGTTAATCCTGTCTATGCCGTACCATCTTCTTCTCATTGCAGACTTGAAATCCTTCTTATTCAATACTATTAAAATACCCCCTTCTCCTGCCGTAATCTGCTTTATTGCCTGGAATGAAAAGCACGTAAAGTCTGAGATAGTTCCAATGATTTTATTTTTATACTTTGCTCCAAGGGCGTCGCTTGCATCTTCGATTACTTTCATATCGTGTTTTTGCGCTATCCTGCTTATTTCGTCCATATCAGCAGGGTAGCCAGCCCAATGAGCAACAATAATCGCCTTGGTCTTTTTTGTAATCCTTTTTTCTATGTCATTTGGGTCAATATTGCCGGTTTCATACTGTATGTCTGCAAACACAGGCTTTGCGTATTGCTCAAGTATTGGGTGGTTTGTCCATGTGCATGTTTGGGCTGTCGTTATGACTTCATCTCCTGGATTCACTCCTGCAATATCCAACGCTATTTTTATCGCTGATGAGACGCTGTTTACAGCCACAGGAAACGGAATATTAAATATTGATTTGAATTTATTTTCAAAATCATTGACTTTTTGGCCCTGGCCGATCCACCTGCTTTTCATTACCTCCTCTGCATACACAATTGCATTTTTAGAAAGGTAAGGCGAGAACATGACTATTTTACTCATTACCATCCGCCCCTTATGCACTTTAAAATATAATCCAAATCATCATTGCTAAGGTGATTGTGCAGCGGCAACGAAACATGCGTTTTTGTGAATTCAGCCAATTGCTTCAAATCCTTTCTTAATGGGCCGAAGGCGTCATTTGCGTCTATCCTGTTATGAATCACAGAAACTTCAACACCTTTTTTCAGCATCATGGTTATGAAATCAGTTCTTCTTTCAACGTGCATTGAGAAAAGCCAGTTTGCGCTTTTTCTGTCTGATTTTCTTTCAAATAGTTTTATGTTTTTGATTTTTGCCAGCCCTTCATTGTACCTTTTTACTATTTCAGCGCGTCTTTTTAATATAGATTTTAATTCTTTCAGGTTTTCCAGTCCAAGCGCTGCTGAAAAATCATTTAGATGGTATTTGTAGCCGACTTCATTCACATTCCATAGCGGCTCTCCTAAGATTGAAGGCTTTCTGTTGTCCCTGTCAATTCCAAACCATTTTTTTCTTCTTGCCTCGTCATATTTTTCCTTGCTGTCAAGGCAGAGCATGCCGCCGTCTGCTGATGTAACATGCTTTATTGCCTGGAATGAGAAACAAGTATAAGGTGAGATTGTTCCTATAGATTTTCCCTTATAATGAGCTCCTAATGCATGGGCTGCATCCTCAATAACCGGCAAATTGTGCTTTTTTGCTATTTCATGTATCTCATCCATATCGCATGGATAGCCTGTCCAATGGACAGGAAGAATTGCTTTTGTCTTTTTTGTTATCCTTTTTTCAATATCATTTGGGTCAATATTGCCAGTTTCATACTGTATATCTACAAACACAGGCTTTGCGAATTGAGCCAGAATTGTATGGCTTGTTGCCATCATGGTCTGGGCTGTTGTTATTACCTCATCTCCCGGCTTTACGCCTGCCATTACAACAGCAAGATGCAAAGCAGCAGTGCCGCTGTTCACAGCAACCGGGTATTTTGCGCCTGTTAATTCAGAGAACTTCTTTTCAAACTCCTTTACTACAGGGCCTTCTCCAAGATACCTGCTTTTCAGCACTTTATTTACGGCTGAGGCTGCCTTTTTTGACACATAAGGCGAGAACATTCTTATCTTAAGATTCAGCTTGCTTAAATCCATATTATAAACCACCCTATACCTTTTAATTACCCTTTGTAATTTAAGAATTGTTTATAATGGTTTCTATTGGGGGTCGAATCATTCACTTGCCCTATTTGAACTGCTTCCCAATTTTAGCATTATGTAAGACCCCATAAACAAATAAAGAAAGTATAGAAAAATAATCATTAAATATTCAAAAATTCTTGATTTATCAAACAATTCAGCATACTCATTCTCAAATACTAGATAGTGAATCATTATAAAAGAAATTAAAATTAGAACGACTGCTGTCAAAATAGATGTACCTAGTGCAATATTGTCTGGTATTTTCTTTTTTAATTTATAAGTATAATAATAACCTGTAATGTATGAACCAGCTAGCACACTAATAGGCATGATATTTCTAATAATTGAAGTAATAATCAAATCAATAATTGTTATTAGTCCTATATTAAATAAAGATAACAGGTAGAAATTGTTGTACAATTTATTTTTATTCATATCTATATAAATTTCTTAAAACTATTTAATTATATTGGATTGAGGAATCAATTTATCCAATCTCTTACTTCTTATTTTTCCCGTTTCTGTTTTCCAAATTCCTCATCATTATTGATGCCCTTAATAATGAGTCAAAGCTTCCGGCATCTGACCAGAATTTCCTTATTTTGTTGTAATAAAGCTGCCCTTTCTTTACATACGCGTCCAGGGCGTCTGTTACCTCTATTTCATTTCTCCATGAAGGCTTTAGCTTGCGTATTATGCCAAATACCTTGGAATCAAACATGTAAAGCCCGGTCATAGCAAGGTTAGATTTTGGCTTTTTGGGCTTTTCCTCGACATAAGTTACCTTGCCGTCGTTGACAAGCGCTATCCCGAATTTTTTTGCATCTTCCATGCTTACTTCCTTCAGGAATATCCTAGCGCCTTCCTTCTGCTTTTCAAACTCTTTTACATAAGGAGCTATGTCTTCCTCGAATATATTGTCGCCAAGTATGACAACGCATTTGTCATCACCCACAAAATCCTTTGCCAGTCCAAGAGCCTGGCCTATTCCGCCGGCTTCTTCCTGTATCTCATAGGTGAAAGTGGCATCAAAGTTTTTTCCTGACTTCAGCAATTTAAGAAAGTGACCTGCATGATCTGGTCCGGATATTATCAATATATTTTTTATTCCGGCCTTCAGCAGGGTATGCAGAGGGCAGTAAATCATCGGTTTCGAATAAACCGGGAGCAAATGTTTATTTGTAACAAGGGTTAATGGATTTAATCTAGTTCCTGTTCCACCAGCAAGAATAATTCCTTTCATTTTTCTAATATCTCCTTAATATCAAGATATTTTTTATATTTCCTATCAAGATGTAATATACTATCACGATATAGCCAATCAAATATTCTTAATGCCTGCCTATTTCCCCTATATCTTAATGCCCAATGGTTTTCGTTTTTAATATTTTGTGTTAATTTAACCATGTTCAAGTTTAAATATTTTATTAAAAAATACTGTATATCCAACAATATTTCTTTTGTGCCAACTATTTGAAACAATAAAGAATTCTTTTTATAGATGATGCTACCATCTCCCTCAAAAAATCCTTTAATGAATGATCTAACAATTTCTTCATTATCGGAAACCTTAATTATTTCGGGAAAAAGCTCCTTTTTTGTTTTGCTTTCAGTAACGCCTAAATTCTCTAGTCTCCTTACAAGATATTTGCTAGATATTTTTAATAATGATTGTTCATAGTATTTGTTTGTTCTCTTTAAGAAATCCTTATTTATAAAAATCTTTCCAGTATATCCAAGTAAATTCTTAATTTTTGTTAGAACTTCTATATCCTTCCTACTTAGCTTTAAGCCGAAAGAATGAGAATTTTTGGTTTTATTTATAAATCCATCACTTAATATCCACCCAAGTACCCAAGCATTATTTTGGTTAATATCATCAAAGAAATTCATATTAACTTCGTATTTTCTTGCATCTAATTTATATGTTTTATCCCTAATTGGTATCTTGTATTTGCGTAATCTTTGGCTTATGACCCATTGTGAGACTCCAAGGCTCTTTGCAATCTGATCTTGGGATTTCTTTCTTAGAATATATTCTTCAACCAAAAATTTCTTTGATATATCATAACTATTCTTAATTCTCTCAGTGAAATTATCGCTGTTATTTATGTTTCTAAAATTTCCGTAAATGTTTTCAACTTTCATATTTTTGGGACATTCTTGCCAATTAAAGTATGCGAAATAATATAAACCTTTTCATTTAATTTTATCTCTGAGATTTCATTTATATAGTTCAATAATAATGCTTCCTGTAGTATTCCTTGTATTCTCCTGATTTTATCTTCTTCCACCAATTTTGGTTGTTTTTGTACCATTTTACTGTGTCCTTAAGCGCCTGTTCAAACTTAAATCTCGGCCTCCATCCAAGCTTTCTGAGCTTTGAGGAATTAATCGAGTATCTCCTGTCATGCCCCGGCCTGTCTTTGACATATTCTATAGAGGATTCATCTTTGCCAAGCTCACTGAGCAGCAATTTTGTGATTTCAATATTTGTCTTTTCATTATCCGCTCCGATATTGTATATTTCCCCGATAGCGCCTTTGTGCATTATGAAGTCTATGGCTTCGCAATTGTCAATGACATAAAGCCAGTCCCTTACATTCAACCCGTCGCCATAAACAGGAACTTTCTTGCCTTCCAAAAGGTTGGTTATAAACAATGGCAGGAGTTTCTCAGGATACTGGTATTGGCCGAAATTATTTGAGCTTCTTGTGATTATGACAGGAACTCCAAAAGTCTTATTGTAAGACCTTGCAATCAAGTCACCGCCTGCCTTGCTTGCTGAATAAGGGCTGTTTGGCTGCAGTGCAGACTCTTCTGTAAACGAGCCTTTTTCAATGCTTCCATAAACCTCGTCTGTTGATACCTGGATAAATTTTTTTATATTATGTTTTCTTGAAGCCTCAAGCAGGGTATGGGTTCCGTCAACATCTGTCCTTATGAATCTTTTTGGGTCATCAATTGACCTGTCAACATGAGTTTCTGCTGCGAAGTTCAATACAATATCTTTGCCTTCAACCAGCTTGTCCACAATCTTTGCATCGCATATATCCCCCTTTACAAAACTATAATTCTTATTTTTTTCTATGTCTCTTAGATTTTCTGGGTTGCCTGCGTATGTGATTTTATCAAGATTGGTTACATTATACTGAGGATATTTGCCGAGAATGTGCCTTATGAAATTAGAGCCTATAAATCCCAAGCCGCCAGTAACTAAAACCTGCATTTTAGCCTCCTTCC
Organism: Candidatus Woesearchaeota archaeon; assembly: GCA_016185845.1. Taxonomy (GTDB): domain Archaea; phylum Nanobdellota; class Nanobdellia; order Woesearchaeales; family GW2011-AR4. The sequence goes on from JACPMV010000002.1 coordinate 51,740, forward strand.
TCAAGCCCCCAGTCATATGGAATGTCCTTGCTCTTGAAATCTATCCGGAATTCATCAGGAGTTTTGTAATCATAGGGATGTGTGCAGCAATTTATAAGGTAGCATTGCTCATTATCTTCAGATGCAAATCCATGAATGACATATGGGGGTATTGTGAGCAATACAGGATTTTTCTCTCCCATGAGTATTTCCTGCACTTTGCCTTTTGTCTTGCTCTTTTCCCTGTTGTCATACAGGACAATCTTTGCATTTCCCTTTACAACAACAAAGAAATCAGCCTGCTTTTTATGGTAGTGCCAGCCCTTTACAACGCCGGGATTGCAGACTGTAAGGTAAACCTGCCCGAATTTCTGAAAAATAGGCTCATCGCAGCGCAGCATCTCCATCAGGTAGCCGCGGCTGTCCTTTATTATCTTCAGCTTTTTTATTTCAACGCCTTTAATCATATTTATTAGTTATAGGAAGATGTTTAAAAAGTTTGCTGAGGCATAGTTGCCAGTTTCTTACATTTTCAGAAGATTTTTATAAACTCCCACTACCTTCTTCGCCGATGCAGAAACACTAAATTCACGAGCCCTCCCAAACAATTTCTTTTTATCCCATTTTCTGCTCAAAGCCAATGAAATTTTTACCGCTAAATCATCAGCATCTTTCGGTTTTACCAAATATCCTACACCTTCGGTGACAAGTTCCGGCGTGCCTGATACAGCGGTTGCAACCACGGGCTTTCCGCACGCCAAAGCCTCGCATAAAACAACAGGCAAGCCTTCGCTTAGGCTTGGCAAGACAAAGACATCGCAGGCATTCATGTACAATGGAATCTCATCATGATTTTTCTGCCCCAGAAATAATATATGCCTGCCAAGCCCCAAATCCAGCATTAATCTTTTCAGGCTTTGTTCAGAATGCCCTGAGCCTATTATGCAGCATAAAATGTCTTTGTCATCCCTTACTATTATTTTAACTGCATTAATCAGGTACTCAACGCCTTTTCTGGCAAACAAATGGCCGACAAACAGCAATATCTTTCTCTCAATAGGCAAATTTAAGATTTTTCTGGCTTTCTTCTTGTTTCTATGCCTGAATTTTCCAAGCAAAGCCCCCATAGGTATTACAAAAAACCTCTTATTTTTTACCCCCATATTTCTCAATTCATTCTTAAGATAATTGCTTTGGCAAATAATCGCATCAGAATTCTTCAAAGCAAAGCTGCTCAAATAATTTGAAGGAAACTGCCTGGCAAACCTGTTAACATCGTCCCCGTATAGCGTGGCAACCAATGGCTTGCCACATTTTTTTTTGAGATGGACGCCCAATAAGCTTTCGCTGATTTGTCCATGCATATGCACAATATCCGGATTCCACTTGTTTATTATCCCCTCTGCCAGACTTTTCGAAGCCACATATGAAAAAAAACTTTCTATACTTAAATAAAAATTAAGCAGCCTGAGCTTAAACAATATCCTAGGAATCATCAAATATTTCGGGTGGTGAACCTCTATGCCCCCGATTTTTTCTTTATCCGGGATTATTGAAAACCTATAGTAAGGGTTCAACAGCCTTATTTTTGGTATATATGCATAAGGAAAAATTACCTTAATATCGCAATACCTTTTCAGCTCTATAAGCTGGTTCAATAAAAAAATTGCAGCTACAGGATTGTGTTTTGTCGGAAAGGTGTGCGTTATAACTAATAATCTTATTTTTTTACCCATCTCACTTCACATGCAGCTGATTATTAATCTTATTTTTCCACCACCATTTATTCCCCTTATACCAGCTTATTGTTTTGTCCAGGCCATCTTCAAAAGAATATTTTTGCTTCCACCCTAATGCCATTAGCTTTCCAGCATCTACGCTGTACCTTTTATCATTAAATGGCCGGTCCTTGACAAATTCTATGCAGCTCTCGCCCTTTCCAAGCTTTTTTATCAGCAATCTGCCAAGCCCCATATTCGAGATTTCGTCGGATGTCCCAATGTTGTATATCTCACCGATTTTTCCTTTGTTGAATACAATATCGACGGCATTGGAAAAGTCATCAACATAAATGTAAGTTCTTATATTGGATCCATCGCCATGCAGCGTGACTTTTCTGCCCTCCAGCAGGCTGATGATGAACTTGGATATTATTTTTTCAGGATACTGGAATGGCCCGAACACATTATTGCCCCTGACTATCACTATAGGCAGCCCATAAGTTTTATGGTAAGATCTTATTATCATCTCCGCACCAGCCTTGGATGCAGAATAAGGATTATTGGGATTTAGGACAGAGTCCTCCTTGAAAGAGCCTTTTTCTATATCTCCATAGACTTCATCTGTCGATATATGCACAATTTTCTTTACCTTGTTCAGCCTGGCAGCCTCCAGCAGGACATGAGTCCCATACGTGTTTGACATGGTAAAAATCAGGGAATTCCCTATAGAATTGTCTACATGGCTTTCTGCCGCAAGATGGATAATGCAGTCTATGCCTTTTAGCAATTTCATCAAGAGCCCGAAGTCGCAAACATCCCCTTTCACAAACCTGTAGTTTTTTTTCTTCTCTACATCCTTTAAGTTGCTTATATCTCCTGCATAAGTTAGCTTGTCGTAATTTATTATTGAATGCTCTGGGTATTTGTTCACCATAAACCTGACAAAATTGCTCCCTATAAACCCAGCACCCCCAGTTATTAGTATTTTCATTTTTTCCTGATGTTCCTGCAGCACCCAACCATTCTTTTAATTCCTTCCTTCATTTTTATTTTGGCTTCCCACCCAAAAGCCTTCTTTGCTTTTGAGATATCAAAATAGAAGCTGCCAAGCTCGAATTTCTTCAAATCCTCAGGGAAAGGCACAGCCTTAAAGCTTCCGGATTTACATTCATTAACAACATTCCTGGCTATGTCAATGAATCTGATCCTTTCGCCAGAGCCAACATTAAATATCCCCCCATCAACTTTTGATTCTATTACCTTAATTATCAGCGCTACAAGGTCATCTATATAAATCAGGTCTTTAATGTCCCTGCCATAGCCATTTACATAAAATTCCTCGCTGTTCAGGGCTTTCCTGATAAATTTATTTATTATATTGTTCTTGTTCTCGCCACCTATCTCCGGCCCGTACACAATGGACATTCTTAGCATGACAAAATTTAGGTTGAAAGCATTTTTGTACAGCTTGCAGTAGTTTTCCGCTGCCTGCTTATGTATGCCATAAAGCGAGACTGGTCTTTGGCAGCTGTCTTCCGAGATAGGCAAATCCTTTTTTTTGACCCTTCCAAACTGCGCCCTGCTCCCGAAAAAAATATATTTAGAGCCAGGATTGACATTTTTTCTTGCTTCCAGTATATTCAGCTGGCCGATGCAGTTTACCTCAAGGTCCCCATAAGGCTCAAAATGCGAATCCGGATTAACTATCGCTGCCAGATTAATTATGACGTCCTTGTTTTTTACATTGTCTTCAATGCATTTGTAATCTGCTACGCTTCCTTTTACCGCTTTTAGGCTGCCAGCAAATCCTAATTTGCCGATTACATCCGTGTTTTTAGGGCTCAACACGGTCAGATCATAATTACGCCCTGACAGGCTCCTGATTAAATGCAATCCAATGAATCCTGTTCCGCCTATCAATAAAATGCTTTTATTTCTAATAGCAATCCCTCAGCTTAATCTTAAGTATTCTGCAAACATATAACTATTTAAATAGTTTATTGGTTTCCTACTGTTTCCTAATCAAAATGAATGCAATACTGCTGGTTGTAGATTCTTTACGGGCGGACCACCTTGGAATATCTGGCTATAAAAGAGATACAAGCCCGAATATAGACCGGCTTGCAAGAGACGGAGTTTTCTTTTCATCAGCTATTCCGACTTCGCCAAGAACCAGCCCTTCGGTAGGCTCACTTCTTACCGGGCTTTATCCCCATTCCCACGGGCTGAGGCTGGAGGGGAAAAATAAAGCCAGATTTGAATCTATCAATGTTGTAGACAGGCTAAATAAAAATGCAGTTACAATACAGGAAATCCTAAAATCTCACGGATACGCTACAATAGGAAATGACATAGAAATGGACAATACCGGGATTGAAAAAGGCTTTGACGAATTCAATTTATTAAAGTGGCGCGTTGCCAACAAGATAAAAAGGACAATAAAAAAAGCCGTCAAATGGAATTATAATATAGACCCTGCAGAGACTTTAACTGATTTTGCAATAAATCAAATCAAGAAATTAAAAGACAGGAAATTTTTCTTATACCTCCATTATGTCGGGCTGCATTGGCCTTATACTCCGCCAGAGCCTTATGATGAAATGTTTGACACCGATTATAGAGGAAACCACACCTTTAATGAAGTCAATGGCAAGATAAACAGGGGAGACCTGATATTTAACAATAGCCTGCCAAAGGAAGAGATTAAACATGCCATAGCCCACTATGACGGAGCAATAAGATTTGTAGACGGGCAGATAGGCAGGCTAATCAGCCATCTGGACAGCCTTGGCCTACGCGAAAATACATTGATTGTACTGACTGCAGACCATGGAGAATGCTTTGGAGAGCATGGGCTTTGCTTCAATCATGGCGAGTACCTCTATGAAGAAGCTGCCAGAGTTCCGCTTATCTTTTTGTATCACAAATCTCCTAAGAAAAAGATAGACACCCAGGTGCAATCAACAGATATTATGCCAACAATTCTAGACATTCTTGATATTGAATTAATCGAGAATATAGAAGGCGCCAGCCTTATGACCTTAGTTAAAGATAATGACAAAGTCAGAGAATATACTTTCGCCGAAAGCGGCATGTCGTTCTTCAAGGAAGACAAGAGGCGCTATATGGGAGGAATAAAGGGAAAATGGCGCATGATAAGAACAGACGAATGGAAGCTAATCTATATCCCTCATCCCCAAAAGGACATATTTGAGCTTTACAACCTGAAAGATGACCCAATGGAAACAATAAATCTGTTTGAAAAAAATGCCGAGATAGCCAATAAGCTCAGGGAAGAATTGTTTAAATGGATGAAAGACTCTGACTCAAGCGAAGACATGGACTTGACTGAAAAATCAAAGAAACTGCTAAAAAAGCTCGGGTATATCGACTAATCCTATAAGAAAATTTATAAAGCTCTTGCCTTTTGTTTCTCGCGGCAAGATGGGCATAATCAATTTTTTTCAATCTAAATTCGGTAAAAAGCCAAATATAATCATGATCATGATTGATGGGGCTAGGAGCGACGTTATTGGATCAGTAAACTACTACAAGCAACTAAAAAAAGATTCTATATTCTGCTCCAAACTGATAACTTATGCCCCTTATACAATAGGCTCTTTGCATTCGCTGTTTTCCGGAATGTATGGGAACAATAACGGGGTTAATGGTTACTATAAAAGCTACGGCTTTGACGCGAAAAATTGCCTTACTTTGGCGCAATACCTAAAAGAAGCAGGCTACTATACGGAAGCAGATGTTGTTGCAAAAGACATTCTGCCATCTTCAGGCTTTGACAAGATCAGGGTTTACGACGAGTTTAAGGAAGATTTGACAGAAAGGCACAAGGAGATTTTAAACCAAATCAGTCAAAAAGGGCCTTTCTTCCTGTTTTTGGACTATATAAGCCTCCATACTAACCTGGTCCATAACGTAATAAAAAAATATTCTGACTTTGACAAGGAATACTTCGACAACAGGAAAAATAATTTAAAGAATTATCTTCAAGAGGTAGAGAAAAGCGCGAACTACCTTGACAGTTTACTGAAGAAGATAAGTGAGATGGGTTTATTGGACAACACACTCGTTATAATTTTTTCAGACCATGGCACAAGCGTTGGCGACAGGCCGGGGGAAAAGGCTTACGGAGTCTACCTTTATGATTATACCATAAGGTGCTTTCTTTACATCATCAGCAAAGATCTGCCCAAAGGCCTTGAAATAAACGAGCTTGTGAGAAGCATAGACATATTGCCGACCATGCTTGAAATATTAAAAATAAATGAAAAAAAAAGCCATAATAAAATCCAAGGCAAATCATTTTTGCCGTTAATTAACGGCAAGACGGAAGAAAGGATAGCTTATTCCGAAACAGGCGGCCTTGGAGGCCCGACACCATCTCCAGAAAAACACAACGTATTTGCTGTGCGCACAAACAAATGGAAGCTGATTTATAATGAGACAAGCAAGAAAAAAGAATTATACGACTTGGAAAATGACGAGGGGGAAATAAACAATCTTGCAGGCAAAAAACCCGATATTGAGAGATTCCTGTGGGAAGAGATGAAGAACCACTCAGAACCTAAGAAATAATTAAACAGATTTATTCCTGTACATACTCAGCTCCGGTTGCAAGGCAAATTTCAGCTTTCTTCAGCTCTTTTCCCAGATATGCGGCGTGCTCCAATCTTGTCAGCCAGCGCTTGTTATTTTTTTGGCTATAATCAAAAATCGACGTATACAAATCCTGCGCTCTTTTCCCCACGAATTCCTTAAGGATTGTATGGGTGTAATCGCAGATCGCAACCCCTATCTCGAGAGTGTCCGGATAAATTCTTATCAAAACATAGCATCCTTTATCAATCCTGAAATCCTTATTTGTGTACTTTTTGGCTTTGATTACCTCAAAACTTTTTGAGTATTTCTGCTTCTTAACCCATTTTGGCATTTCTGTCATGCATTAAAGGAAGATTATTCCCGATTTAAAACTATTGGTAAAAACATCAAAAAGGCGAACCGAAACCTTTAAATACTATTACTAGTGACACTAGTAGCTATGAAAAAAGTAGTATGGCTAAATAAATCTAACGGGCAATTATGCGTTACAATACCTAAAGACTCCGGAGTAAATGAAGGGGAAATTGTGAATGTGGAAAAAGAGAAGGTCAAGTCCATAGTTTATTCTTCGGTAACCGGCGACCTTTTCCATTATGGGCACCTTCGGCTGCTGCAAAGAGCCAATGAACTTGGAGATTTTCATATATGCGGCGTACTGACAGATGAGGCCATAAAATCCTATAAGCGGGATCCTATAGCGGGATTCAAGGAAAGAAAATCCATCATATCCTCGCTTTTGTGCGTTGATATGGTAATGCCGCAGCACAGCCTTGATCCGACGGACAATCTTAAGAAAATACATGAGCAGTTTGAGAATGCCAAGCTGGTTCTTGTCCTTGGCTCCAACTGGAAAAAAGTGCCTGGATCGGAGTATATCAATAAAATAAAAGGGGAGATAGTGCAGCCGCCATTTTATGAAAAATTATCCACTGACAACATTATAAATAAAATCTTTAAAACTTATGGAAGAGGCAGACAAAAATGAAAAAAGTATATGTAGGGATGAGCACCGATGTCCTGCACCATGGGCATATAAATATAATATCGGCTGCAAGAAAGCTTGGGGAAGTTACAGTTGGGTTGCTTACTGACGAAGCAATTGCGAGCTTCAAGAGGGTGCCTTTGCTTTCATACGGGCAGAGAAAAAAAATAATAGAGAACATAAAAGGAGTCAAGGAAGTAATTCCGCAGGAAACCCTTGATTATGCCCCAAATTTAATTAAGCTAAAGCCCGATTATGTAGTGCACGGAACTGACTGGAAAACTGGAGTTCAAAAACATATAAGGTATAGGGTAATAAAAACACTAAAGGGGTGGAACGGCAAGCTCATAGAGCCAGAATATACAAAAGGGATATCCTCAACACAGCTTATAAACGAGATGCTGGAAATAGGCACAACTTCTGAGATAAGGCTGAAAAAGCTGAGGAAACTGCTGGAGCTAAAGCCTTTAGTCAGGCTTATGGAGGTCCACAATGGCCTGACAGGAAGAATAGTGGAAAAAGCAAAGATAGTGCAGGGAAATTCTATAAGGGAGTTTGACGGAATGTGGGAAAGCAGCCTGACAGATTCCATTTCCAAAGGCAAGCCGGACATTGAGTATGTGGATATAACCTCAAGGCTGCATACAATCGACCAGATATTTGACGTCACAACAAAGCCAATGGTAGTTGATGCCAATAACGGGGGAGTTCCTGAACATTTTGTATATACTGTAAAGACACTTGAAAGGGTCGGAGTCTCCGCTGTCATAATAGAAGACAAGACCGGGCTTAAAAAAAATTCCCTTTTTGGGACTGACGCCAATCAAATGCAGGATTCAATAGAGAATTTCTGCAAAAAGATTTCCGCAGGAAAGAAAGCTCAGGTAACTGAGGATTTCATGATTATTGCGAGAATAGAGAGCCTTATACTGAAAAATGGAATGGAGGATGCAATTAAAAGGGCAAAAGCGTACATAGAATCCGGTGTTGACGGGATCATGATACACAGCAAGGAAAAAAGCCCGAAAGAAATCCTGGAATTCTGCAGGCGATACAGGGGTTTTGACAAAAAAGTTCCGCTAGTAGCTGTCCCGACAACATACAATGAAATAACTGAAGAGGAGCTGATAAAAGCCGGAGTGAATATTGTGATATACGCAAATCATCTGCTAAGAAGCGCGTACCCAAGCATGGTCAGGGCTGCAGAGCTTATACTGAAAAACCACAGGGCGCAGGAAGCAGACAAGCTGTGCATGCCGATAAAGGAAATACTTGAATTGATTCCCGGAGCAAAATGATAAGCTGCAAGAAATTTTATGACTGCCTGCTGGAAAATGAAATTGATTTTTTTAGCGGAGTTCCTGATTCTTTATTGAAGGACTTTTGCGCTTACGTGACTGACAATGCAGAAGGCAAGAAAAATATAATAGCTGCAAATGAGGGAAATGCAATTGCAATAGCTTCAGGATACCATCTTTCTACGGGAAAATTTGGATTGGTTTATATGCAGAATTCCGGATTGGGCAATACAATAAACCCTTTGACATCGCTTGCCGACAAAGAGGTTTATTCAATCCCGATGCTCCTATTGATTGGATGGCGGGCAGAGCCTGGTATTAAGGATGAGCCGCAGCATATCAAGATGGGAAAAGTCACTCTTGGATTGCTTGAAACCATTGGAATTAAATATGAAATATTGAATGACAATTTTGAGGAAATCATTGAAAAAGCCAAAAGCCATATGGAAAATGAAAAATCTCCCTTTGCGATTGTTGCAAGGAAAGGGGCTTTTGAGGAATACAAGCTTAAAACTAAAAAAGAAACAAATTACGAGCTTAATAGGGAAGACGCAATAAGGCTTATAGTGCCTTTGCTTGACAAAGATGATATAATAATCTCAACAACAGGAATGACTTCAAGGGAGCTTTTTGAGCTGAGGGAGGCAAACAAGGAAGGGCATGAAAAGGATTTTCTTACAGTAGGATGCATGGGGCATTCTTCTTCCATTGCTTTGGGAATTGCCTTGGAAAAACCAGAAAGGAATGTTTACTGCCTTGACGGAGACGGCGCTTTGATAATGCACATGGGAGCATTGTCCACAATAGCTTCTTTAAATCCTAAGAACTTCAAGCACATTGTTTTTAACAACTTTGCACATGACTCTGTTGGCGGGCAGCCGACTGCCGCATACAATATTGATATTCCAGCTATTGCAATGGCAAGCGGCTATGTTTACGCAGATTCTGCAGAAACCAAAGATGACCTTATCGATAAAATAAATAAAATGAAAAATATTGACGGTCCTGCGCTTCTTGAAATAAAAGTCAACAAAGGCCACAGGAAAGACCTGGGAAGGCCCACAAGGACGCCGATAGAGAACAAGGAAGATTTTATGGGGTTTTTATCTGGTTAAAATGCATCAAAAAGAATATTTCGGGCTCAATTCAATAATCAATTTAAAGAAAATCCTGTCTAAATACAAACCAAAAAGCATATTTCTAGTCACCGGCAAAAACTCTTACGAAAAATGCGGCGCAAAGTCAATTCTTGATAAAATCCTTAAGGGCTACAATGTAATTCATTTCTATGATTTTGATGTAAATCCGAAACTTCTTGACATTAAAAAAGGAATTAAGTTATTCAAGAAAAATAAATGCGATTTTATCATTGCTATCGGAGGCGGCAGCGTGATGGACGTCGCAAAGTCAGTAAACTCATTTGCCGCAAATGATGGAAAGCCGGAAGATTATCTCCAAAAAGGAAAATCCATAGAAAAAAAAGGCAAAGTTCTTGTTGCTATTCCCACAACAGCAGGCTCAGGAAGCGAGGCAACAAAGTTTGCAGTTATCTACCTAAACAAGACAAAATATTCTCTGGACAATGAGTTTATAATTCCGGATTATGCAATAATAGATCCCCAGTTTATAATGAACCTGCAGAAAAGCATAACATCTTCCGCAGGAATGGATGCACTGTCGCAGGGAATTGAGTCATACTGGTCCGTACATTCCACCAATCAATCCAAAAAGTATTCTAGAGGTGCAATCAAGCTTGCCATAAGAAATCTTGCCAAAGCAGTCAATGGCAATAAATCCAGCAGAATAGCAATGGCTAAAGCAGCGCATTTGGCAGGAAAGGCAATTAATATATCAAAAACAACAGCATGCCATGCAATCTCTTATCCCATAACCTCATATTTCAATGTTCCTCACGGGCATGCGGTTGCTCTGACTATACCCTCAATGCTTAAATACAATCTAGATATCAATGAAAATGATATGATTGACAAGCGCGGAGTAAAATACGTCAAAAAAACAATCAATGAAATTGTAAAACTATTAGGATATGCCAATGTTAATGATGCAAGCATTAAAATACAAAATTTGATGAAACAAATCGGATTATCAACAAAACTCAGCGAATTGGGAATAAAAACAAATGAAGATATAGAAATAATTATAAAAAACGGGTTTAACCCGGGAAGAGTCAGGAACAATCCAAGGTTATTGACAGAGCAGGCTTTAAGGAAAATACTGGAGGATATAAGATGAAAGCGATAATACTTGCGGCAGGCGTTGGCAGCAGGCTGGGTGATGTGACTAAAACAACTCCAAAATGCCTGATAAAGATAGGCAGCAAAGTAATTGCAGAGCATCAAATAGAGGCATTAACTTCCAATAATCTAACAGATATCAGCATGGTAATAGGGCACCAGGCAGAAAAGGTAAAAGACGCACTGAAAGATAAAAATGTTAAGTTTTACACCAATAAAGACTATGACAAGACAGGCATGCTGGAAAGCCTGTTCTGCGCGGAAAAAGAATTAAATGGTGATGTCATCATGCTGTATGGGGATATTGTGTTCAAAGAGAACCTGATAAGGAAACTGCTGAAAGACAAAAATGACATTTGCCTGGTTGTGGATAGGTATAAAGAAATAGCCCACGAATCCGAGAAAGCTTTTGAAGAATACCATGGTCAAAAACTGGAAAAAGGAAGCACTAAAGTAAACATTGTTGACGGCATAGTCAAGAAAATATCAAAAAGCATGCCCAAGGAAGAGGCAAGCGCGGAGTATATAGGAATCACAAAATTCAGCAGGAAGATTGTGGAAATAGTTCATAATAGGATCAAAGAACTCATAGATAACGGAGAAATAAAAGCATACCCGACACCATCGCGTCTGTTCAAGTGGCTTATAGAGAACGGGCACGAAATGCATGTTACCTATACGGACGGGATTCTGTACGAAGAAATTGATTACGCTGATGACCTGGAAAGCGCCAAAGAAAAATTTGTATAAACTAATATTTCTTTACTAAGCCGATAATTTCTGAAATATCTTTAATGTAATGGTCTCCTTTAGCGCTCTTTTCTATGCAGGCGGATTTTATACCTGCGAGCTTTGCGCCTCTCATTTCGTATTCTTTGTGCCCTACAAAAATGGCTTCAAAAGATTTTACATTTAATTTTTTAAGCATTGCTTCGTAGGATTCCTTCCGGTCTTTTGTATATCCGGTTACGCTTGAGCACACTATGACATCAACAAACTGCGCCAAGCCTATTTTTTTAAACCATTCCCATTTTTTCTCTTCTGTAGTTGCAGTGTCAGTCAGAATTCCTATTTTTATGCCCAGCGACTTTATTTTCTCAAATGTGCTATGGGCATTTTCCTTAATCTTTATATTTGAAAAATTCTGCCTGAAAACAGCGGCAAACTCATTAAAAAAATTGCCGTCAAATTCTATTTTAAGGTATTCCAGGGTTTTTTTGAGATGCTCATCTTTTGAAATATCATTCTTGTAGAGTTGCAGGGCATATTCGTCATAGGCCTTGATAAACTGCTTTGCAGATACTTTATGGCCCCTTTCCATGAGAAAATCAAGTATTAGTTTTAATGTTTCATCGTCCCTGTAATATACCAAGTCCCCGGCATCAAATATTACTGCCTTAATCATGCACCAGTTTTGCAATAACATATATAAATACGTTTGGTTTCAATGCCCTATCCGAAAATGATTGAGCTAAGAAATGACAGGCAAAGGTCAGAATACATAAAGAACTTATTAAAAGAATTCTTTCCCGGAACAGCAGCCTTTACTGACAAGTTTATAGACGTAGGCGCTATGAATTATGTTTATGAGGCAGAAGCCGGTGGGCATGTCATCTATCTGAAGCAAGCCCTGGACGATGCAAAAAACAAGGAAAAAATAGGCAAGGATTTGGCAGGCATACCGAAAAACAGGATAGGCTACGAGGATAAATATATAGAGACAATCAGCAAATTCCTGCCAAAAGAGATCGAATTGCCTAAAATCCTCAAGTACGATAAAGAAAATAATATACTAATCATTTCTGATGTAAAGAAAGGAGGGACACTTCTTGAGGAATCGCTTCTCAATGGAAATTTCAACGCTAAAACAGCATATAATCTTGGCAAGTTCCTTGGACTGTCGCATAAAAACACAATCGGCAGAAACATAACAATAAGGGGCTCTGAGGAAAACGATGTTGATAACTGGGAAATTTTCCTGAAGATGAGGACAACAGGAATACTGCAAAAAGAAAAATTTTCAGATGATGTTGTAAAAAATGTCAATGATGTTTATGAGGATGTAAAATATAATTACATCAATAATGTTGTCATAAACATGGACTGCTGCCCTAAAAACGTGTTTGAAAGGAAAAATGGCTCTATCGGATTAGTGGATTTCGAGCTGGCTTCCGGCATCGGTGATCCGGCTTATGACCTAGGATTTTTAATCGGGCATTACCTTATAATGCTTGCCATCAGAACTGATAAGGTTGAAGAGGCAATATCTTCAATACAGAGCATCCTGAAAGGATACAGAGAAGAAATGAACTTCTTAAATGATAAGAATGACAATGAGAGGCTTGTAAAATACAGCGGCATGATCATGATATATCGGGTTGCGGGCTCAAGCCCGGCGCCTTACATTAAAGCTGATAAAATGCCTTTAATAAAAGAAATTGGGATTCAGCTTATAACACGAAATTTCCACAATTTTGATGAAGTATTCTACTATATCAGAAAACGATTAAAAAATTAGCCGCTTATTTAATTTATTTTACTATCCTCTTATACAATCCCTTCAATTCTTCCAAATCTATTATTTTTAATATGAACAGCAAAGCAACGTATACTAACGATGATATCAACAATACTATAGCTGTTTCAATCCACACATTTAATTCAATTATTTTTTTCAAACCCCATATAGTAAAAGTAAAAATAATTCCAGCAAGAAAAGTCTTTGCCCATACTGCTTTCGGGAAAGAGATATCAATAAACCTTCTCATGTTTGCAAGCCCCATTGACATCATAATCAGATAGCTTAAGGTTGTCGATATAGCGGCGCCGATTATTCCTATGTAGGGTATTAAGATTATGCTTGCTATGAAATTAAATATTGCCGCAGTATAAACTATTTTAGTAGTTATCTGGGGCTCCCTTATACCTCCAAAGAAATCTATATTTGTCGCATATATAACTGCAAATATCATGCCTATGCTTAATATCCTCATTGCGTTGGCTGCCGGAATATAATTGCTCCCATAAAATACATTTAGTATTATGTCAGCAAAGGAGAACATTGCCAGCACCAAAGGAACTATCAGTATCAAAGGATACTTGTACAAAGATTCTATGCCTGCCTTAAGCAAGTCTTTCCTGCCTTTAACCCACAGTTCAGACGTTAATGGAACAAGAATGCCGCCTATTGCTCTGGGAAAAAACATGAAAATCTTTACAGTAGGGAGAGCTGCAGCATACAATCCCACAGCTTTTAGATTGGAAAAGTAGGTGAGTGCCATTATGTCTGTATAGTACAGCACAAGCGCTGCTGCATTAGTCTCAACAACAAACACGCTGTATTTGCTTATCTTCTTGAGCAAGCCTATGTCAAATACAAAGCCAGCAGTTGCAAATTCTGGAAAAATTTTTTTCAGGAATATTGGCACAAAGACTATCAGAAGAATAAAAGGAGTTATGATGTAGGCAAAGGCGGCTGCTGACAGCTTATCATAGCCAAGCCCGAATCCCAATAACACAATAGCCAATATCAGGAGCATTCTTGCAACTTCTACAATGGAAAAATAAGTCATTTTCCTAAAGCCCTGGAATGCAAACCTTATGACAAACACAAAGCTGTCAATGAAGAAAGCAATGGCCAATAACCTGAGCAAGGCACTTGCCTGTGCGCTATGGAAAAAGTTTACGCTCAGGTAATTTGATAACAGATAAACTCCGGCTATAATCAGCAGGTTTGTAATCAGGATTATTATTGTAACATATATTATTGAGCTTTTTATATGATCATTCCTCTTCTCATGCCTGAATTTGGGTATAAATATTACCAATGCCTTGTCAAAGCCAAGGCTTTTGAAAAATCCCAGCAGGCCTAAAAAGGAGAATACGGAATTAAACAGCCCAAAATCCTCTACAGTAAGCCCCCTTGCAAGAACAAGCCTTACAAAATATCCTCCCAGTCCGGCAAGAAGCGATATAATCAGGACTGTAAATGCGCCCTTGACTGCTATCTTTGTGTAGGTAGTCATTTTATGCAAATATAAAATCTTTTATCGCTATTAACTGGTAATTATGCTTTTATTTAAGCCTTATTATTCTTGCTTAATTCTGCAATATCTATTTAACATGTCGGAAATCGCTATGGCGTACGCTTTGCTTCTTCAGAGCGAAGAAATTCAGCGATTTCCGAGCATGCTCAAAAACCTAAGGTTTTTGACACAAAAATTTATAAATAAATTGAAATATCGGAATTCCACCATCTCTATGGGTAGCGGTTTTTGACATTTGAAAAAGCAAAGAGGAAACTGCCAAATAATATAATAGTTACATTATTACTTCAAAATGATTCCTCTGTTTAAGCCAAGTTGCGGAAGAGAAGAGATAAAGGCAGTTACAGAAGTATTGAAAAGCGGATGGTGGGGCCTTGGAAAAAAAACTGAAGAATTTGAAGAAAAGTTCGCTAGTTATAGTGGAGTTAAATATGCTGTTTCTGTAACCTCTGCTACTGCTGCATTGCATTTGTCGCTAAAAGTTCTTGATCTGGCTGAAGGAAGTGAAATCATAACTTCTCCATTGACCTTTGTTTCCACTGCTTTTGCCGCCCAATATAACAATCTTAAGCCCGTTTTTGCCGATGTCCAATACGACACCTTAAACATAGATCCAGAAGATATAAGAAAAAAAATATCAAAAAGAACTAAAGCTATTATACCTGTACATTTTGGGGGCCATATATGCGATATGGATAAAATAAATGATATTGCTAAAGAGCACGGTTTGTTTGTAATAGAAGACGCCGCACATGCGGCTGGCAGCTCGTTTAACGGAAAAAAATCAGGAAGTTTCGGAAAATTCGGATGTTTTTCCTTTCATGCTGTCAAGAACTTGGCTACTGGAGATGGAGGTATGATAACCACAAATGACAAGAGTGCCTATGAAAGATTTAAAAGATTAAGATGGCTAGGGATTGATAAATCAACTTTTTCAAGAGCAAGCGGGGAAAACTACGTATGGGACTATGACGTAAATGAAGTCGGATTTAAATTTCATGGAAATGATATACTATCTTCAATTGGAATTGTCCAGTTAAATAAACTCGATAAAGCCAATAAGAAAAGGCGCGAAATTTTTGAAAAATACAACAACGCATTTAAAAATATAATTGAAATCCCTATATGGAAAGAGGGCATTATAAGCGCATGCCATAATTATGTTGCAAAAGTCGATAAAAGAGAAGAGTTAATCAGGTTTCTGGCATCAAAGAACATATCTGCAGGGGTGCATTACAAACCTCTTTATTTACACTCTGTTTATTCTGGTGTTAAGGCCGAGTGCCCTGTCTCCGATAATGTCTGGAAGAAGCTAGTGACTTTGCCCATATATCCCGATATGAGAGAAGAAGAAATAGGGGCCGTTATAAGTGCTGTAAAATCTTTTTATGAGTAAACCGGGATTTTAAATCTTAATGGCTGCTTATGCCGACCAAAGTAACACCTATGACTATCAGCATTATTCCTATCCATTTTGTCTTGTTCATCCTCTCGCCAAGAAATCTTACACTGCCTAAGCATGCCCATATATAGCCCAGAGATGATACAGGATATAAAACAGATACATCTCCGCCTCTAAGCGCAAAGACAAAAATAGAAATTCCAATCACATATAAAATAATAGCCCCAAATAATGGATAATTTGTAATTATTGAATTTAT
Organism: Candidatus Woesearchaeota archaeon; assembly: GCA_016185845.1. Lineage (GTDB taxonomy): Archaea > Nanobdellota > Nanobdellia > Woesearchaeales > GW2011-AR4. Next base: position 68,299 of record JACPMV010000002.1, read on the forward strand.
ATCAGAGAATTTTCTTTGAGATGCTTTTTTAAGCAAAATCGGCGATACAGATGCAAGCACAGAGCTGAATGCAACAAGCATTATTGCCCATAATTGTGCTGTCATTATTCTTCACCGCTCGCCTTTAATTTTGAATCGCCAAATCCCACCAGGCTTATTCCTGCAATTATTACAAATATTCCAAGCCATTTAAGCATGCTTAGATCTTCTCTGAAAAAATAGGCTGACAGCAGGCTTACCCAAATATAGCTTGTTGCGAATATGGGATACAAGACAGAAACCTGCCCTTTCCTGAATGCCATTATAGCCAAGATGCCTGCAATTGCGTACAAAAGGAAACCTAAGACTAGGTAGTAATTTGATACCAATCCAAGAATACTGGGTTTTAGTTTATTTACGCCAAACTTCAGCGATATCTGCGCGCTTGAGGTGAAAAAAGTAGTAAATAAAATCAATAAAATTGCCAGTGTTTTTGTTTTCATTTCTCTTTCTCTGACCTATTATTGGCATAATAGATTATAATGTTTTCATCGGATTTTCCTATTTCTTTCACCTTAGTCCAATTATTTGGAATAGCATCAATCTCGCTTGGAAATTCCAATTCCTGCTTTGCAGCTATTAAACGTTTTATCATCTGATTGTTTATAACTACGTACGCATCTTTGATATCCTTTAATTTTTTTGGGTCAGAATCAAGATCTATTAAACTTAATTTATTATCGTAGCCTGAGATATAACTTAAAACCATTATGCTCCTATAATCTGTGTAAATTGGCTTCTCAATTATTTTTATTTCTGAGTATACCTGCCGCAAGCCGTTCAAGCTGTTTCGGGAAGTATCTAAATAAACAGCGCCAAGTGATGTAAAAAGAAGGAAGACTATTGTGAATGGAAGGACGATCTTTTTAATTATTTTTTGTTGCTCTACAAGAAAAGCAGCTAATATGAGAATTCCGGGAATTGTAATTAAATTCAGGAATCTGCTCACCGCAACTATCGGCACATACAGCTTGAGGCTTGTAGTTCCAAAGTAAAAGTAAAATAAAATCGATAAAAGCCATAAAAACAAGTAATCAGTTTCTTTTTTTCTATGAAATATGAAGTAGAATATAGCTAAAAAAATAAATGTAAAAAAATAGCCTAATTGCATGTCGCCAAAAATTACATAAGGCCATGTAACAAAAAATTTTGGAAGGGACAATCTGCCAAACGCATCATGATAAAGTGCAGCCTGCAAATGCTCATCCGATGTAGTAAATCTAAAAAAAGGACTCCCGGTGTAATTGTAGTAAAATAACATACTCATAACCAATATTAACAAAAAACAGATTCCTTGAATAAAATACGCAGTCTTTATTTTTCTTATGTATGTCACATACCCAAGAAAAAATAATATCGTCAATACAGCCATCTCTTTTATTGTAAAGGCTATGCCTAAAGAAATGCCTGACAATGCATAAAGCAGGTAGCTTTTTGGGCTTTTCAATAATTTTTCTGCCATTAAAAAAAGGAATACAGATAAGCCGCTAAAGAACGCCGAAGGCAAATCTGACAGAAGTTTTGTAGAATTAATAACATCCAAAGGGTAAAAGGAAATCAAAAGAGCGGCTACTAAACCAGCCTTCTCACTGAATAAAAACTTACCGAAAAAAAATATCAGAATAATGCTAAAAATCGATGTCAAAAACGGAAATAAAATAGATGAAAAATCATTTATTCCTAATGCCGAGTATAAAAAAGAAACTGGAATTAACAACCCTATGCGCGCATTCAAATGATTATTTTGCGTTGGGAAGTTACCGTTTAAAAGATCATACGCATATCTAGTATAATAAATAGAATCCGATGCATCAACGCCATTTAAAAAAATAAGCCTGAGAAAAACTGCAAATAATATTATGCCTATTAAGCAAACATAAACCCATTTTTTCATTGTTTATTCTGTACCAAATCTACCAGAAGCCTGGTGCCGTACTTCATATAATTAAAAAAAACTTTTGGAGACCTGATTTGGGATATTGTCCTGAATATATAACTTGGGCTAAACAATAAGCCCTTCTCGCCCTTTTTTCTTAGCTCGTCCAGCTCCTCGCTTGACAGGAATATTGTGCGTAATTTGGACTTATGCTGGGTTCCGCCTGCGTATAAGTCTTCCTCCCTTATCAATCCCTGCTCAATTCCTATCTGATACAGCTCAGTTCCTGGATAGGGAAATGCCATATTAAATTCTGTAAAATCTCCGCCTAGCTTTTTTGCAAAATTTATGGTAGCTTCTACATCCTCTTTTTTCTCCCAAGGCAATCCGATAACAAAAAATAGATAGGATTTCATATCATATTCCTTGCACAGCTTGATTGCAACCTCAGCCTGCTCAACTGTTGTGCCTTTTTTGATTTTCCTAAGGCTTTCATTGCTGCCGGTCTCCACGCCAAAACCTATCAACCAGCAGCCGGCTTTTTTCATCCATTCAAGCCTTTCAGCATCTATTGTGCTGACTCTGCTATTGCAATTCCACCCAATATCCATCTTTTTATCAACTATCAGCTTGCATAGCTTAATAGTCCATTCCTTATCCCACGTGAAAGTATCAGCTCTGAAGTAAAAATCCCTTATGTTATACTTATTTACACATTCTTCAATCTCTTCAACGACACTTTCAGGACTTCTGAAATTTATGTTGTAGCCGGATACAGCTCCTACGAGGCAGTATATGCACCGTGCGGGGCATCCCCTCTGGCTTTGAATTGTTGTTTGAGGTTGTCCAGTATCCGGGCGCGTATACAGCTTGTTGTTGACAAGATCCCTTGCAGGAAAAGGCAGTTCATCCAAGTTCTTTAAAAATGGCCTGTCTGGCGTTCTCTTTACGATTCCGTTCTTTCTAAACGTCAGGCCCAAAACATCCGACCAAGGCTTTAATACTATTTCCTTGGCAGCTATCTCAGACTCCCTCCTTATGCATATGTCAAGATGGGGGAACTCCTCCATTACTTTTTCATCGAAGATTGTAACATGGGCACCTTTTGCAACCGTCACTATATCCGGATCTATATTTTTGACCAGCTTGCAAACTTTCAGGTCATTTTTAATAGTCGGGGTTGTAGTGCTTATTACAACCATATCAGGTTTAAATTTGATTATATCTTCCTTAAGATCCTCCCATGTCTGCTGCTCAGCAGGGTAGTCTACTAATCTGACCTCAACATCAGCCTGCCTCAAAGTTGCAGCTATCGTTGCAAGGTCAAGAGGCATTCTAAGTACAGAAACCCATTTAGCCGGAGCTTGGCACCTATCATCCCTTATAAAAAGCCCCGTAGGGGGATTCATGACAATGGCTTTTTTTATTTTCATCTTAATGATATTCGGCTATGCGATGACTTGTCGTTATATTTAAATATTTTGCTGTTTGCTTGTTCTGTTGCACAATTAATCCTTCTTTTTGATAAACACTAACACACCTCTTCCAATGTGCTCCTTTGGAGCATCGATCTTTGCACCAGTTCCAAACTTGGTTATCTTCTTCTCAAACATCCCTTCAAATTCTTCTTCAAAAGAAATTTTGTTTTTGATTACTTTGATTTTCCTCACCATAAACCGAAATATATATTAATATATATTTAAATCTTTCGGTATTATGAGGTGATTTTTATGGCAAAAACTGAAAGATGGGGCAAAAAGTTCAAAGATAACAGAGACTGGGTTGAGTACAACTCAAAGCTTATCAGAAGGGGAGAGTGGTTTTTTGACTTTTCCTTTCTTGAGGGTATACAGCAAGAGCTTAATAAGATGAACAAGAATAAAGTTGGAAAGCCGTACCAGTACACAAATTCGTTTATCGAATTTGAGTCGAAGCTTCAGCCTTATTTTGACTATAGGTCTATTCAAGGCATTTGCGAAGCTTTGTCAGAGAAGATAGATGGCTTTCCTGTGAATAACTATAGCAACATATGCAGAAGAGTCAATAATCTGGATATCAATCTCCCAGAGATTGATTTTGAAAAGCCCATATTTGTAGGCAATGACGGCTCTGGCATTAAGGTCAGCAACAGAGGCGAGTGGATGAGGCAGAAATGGCAAGTCAGAAGAGGCTGGATTAAGGCTGTAATCACTGTAGACGTGGAGAAAAAGAAAATTTTGGACATAGATGTGTTTGAAAAGGGAGACAGCGAGCCGGATATTTTTGAAAGACACATAAACGGCCTTGTCAAGCAAGGCGTACAAATCAGAAAAGCATGCGCTGACGGAGCGCATGACAAGAGAAAATTGTTCAATGCTCTTGAGAAGCATAAAATAGGGCAGGCCATCAAGCCAAGAAGCAACGCATCAACTAAGGCAAGAGGCTCTGCAAGCAGAGCCAGAGAAGTGAGAAAATTCAAAGGTTTGGGCTATGAATACTGGGCAAAAGAGAAAGAATACGGGATGAGATGGGCAACAGAAGGCAAATTCTCATGCGTTAAGAGAAAATTTGGCGAATATGTAAGGTCGTCAAAGAAAAGAAACATGATTGAAGAAGCGAGAAGGAAATTTGTGCTGTATGAGATAATGATGGCGTATGCGGAAGCCTAAATTTTGCTCAGACGGTGGAAACTGAAATAATTACGCAACCAAGTA
>JACPMV010000023.1 GCA_016185845.1 Candidatus Woesearchaeota archaeon
AGAAAGCGGTGAAAGATTGAAAAAGATTTTCTCAAAGCTTTCAGTGAAGACAAGAAGCAATGTAGCGGATATCACTCTGCAGAAAAACAAGAGAAGCGTTGAAAACATAAGCAAGCTGAATTCCGTTGTCGATATTGAAAAGGGGGAGATGCTGATTGCCATACAGTCAGAGCAGAGCATGACAATACTGATTGATGAAAAAAATCTTGACAGATTTGCAGGCATATCAAATAAATCAGATTTTATTTCAGTAGATAAAAAACTGGTTGCAATCAATCTTCAGTTCACGGAAGATGCGAGGGCTGCTAAAAACATAATCGCTGTAGTAAGCTCAAGCTTCAGCGCAGAGGGAATAACCATAGTAGAGATAATGAGCTCTGCCCCTGAGCTGATAATAATAATCAAAAAAGAGGATACTGTAAAGGCGCTGAATGTTATAGAGAAGCTGCAGGAATTGAGTTAGAAATGGCTCTGCCTATAATACTAGGGCGGTTTCGCAAGATAATAAGAAAAGGCAAAACATTAGTTATATTTTAAGGATCTTGAGCTACAGAAAGACTTATTATCTGTGGATAATAAGCAGCAACATCACAACCAAACTGGGTGGAACAATATACTCCTGTTAGTTCTGTAACAAAAGGTAGGCGATCTATATTTCCAGTATGCCTAACACTTCCTTCTCCTCCAAGAATTACCGGACTAATCAATCCTTTGTTCATCAAATCGCGTGCTTTATTACCACCTATTGTTTGTCCATCTCTAGAGCCTACAATTTCTGTCAATAATTCTAAATCAGAAATAGCTAAAGTTCTGGCCACGTTAAAAGCAGGGTTTGTTTCATTCATTTTAAAATCAAAAATCTTACTCAATCATCTCAATCTCAATATTCAATCCTTCAGGAATAGGAACCCTCATCACAAGCCTCAAAGCCCTTTCATCAAGGCCCAGATCAATAAGCCTTTTGTGAACCCTCATCTCGTATCTTTCCCAGGTTGCCGTGCCTTCGCCGTCCGGGGATTTTCTTGTCGTTACCTTCAGCCTCTTTGTAGGCAGCGGAATGGGGCCACGCATGTCAACACCTGTCTTTTCAGCTATGTCTTTTATGTAGCTGCATACTTCATTGATTTTTGCAATATCAATGCTTGCCAGTTTTATCCTTGCTTTTTGCATTTTATAGTTTTTTAGGTGTTGATTAGCAACTTAGTGCTTCATGGTAATTGTCAGTTTGCCATGATCTTCAAATGAAGACTGAATCACTGAGTCATTTTGTTTTGTTTTTTTAAATTTTTAATCTTGGATTGGGTGTTAATCTAGGTAGTTCTGGAATTGGAGGCAATGGCTTTAAGCTTTGCTCCAATATTGATACTGTTCCAATTACAAGGCGCGTGTTGTATAAAAGTTGATATGTTTCTCTAAAACCCTCTTGGTTTAAAGGAACTGAAATTTTAATACCATTTCCTTCTTGCTCAGTAACCTCGTTAATTGTCCCATCTATGGGTTTGCCCCTACCTGGCGCTTCATCGATTAAATCCAAAGTCCTTGAGCCTCCTTGGGCTAGGTCATCTGTTCGACTGGAAATAACTAAATAAGGTATTCCGTTATCCTGAAATGCATACGCACTGTGCCCTCGTCCAAAATCATATCTTTTCGCCGGAATTTTCCTTCCTTGATATTCGTAAGTAGTATTAATGTTGCTTGCCAGGGTGTGCTCGTACAAGTCTCTTGCTCTGTCTGGCGTACCAGCCTGCTGGGCAATTGCAGTTTGAGGAGCCATAGCAACTGGTACCGAACCTACAGCTACAATCCTTTTTATACGGTCAATTAAGTTTTTCATTTTGGCAACTTATTTTTGATTTTTTGTAATAATCCGAGGCGAAAATCGATTGAAAAGGAAGATTTTCGCCGAGTGTAAACAATTTTGTCGCCTCAAAGGCGACGGATTGAATGATTTAAATTAAAAACAAACTTACTTCTTCACCAGGTCAATGCACATTCCTGCAGCAACTGTCACTCCAGAATCCCTGACAGCGAATCTTGCCATCTGGGGTATCTCAGACTGCTTCTCAATGCACAGCGGCTGTATAGGCTTTATCTTTATGATTGCAGCATCGCCGTTCTTGATGAAATCGGGCTTCTCTTCCTTTGTCGCGCCTGTTGCAGGGTCAAGCTTCTTCACAATCTCTGTGATTTGGCATGCTACCTGCGCAGTGTGCACGTGGAATACCGGCGTGTAGCCGACTGTTATGACAGTCGGATGGTTCAGGACAATTATCTGCGCTGTGAATTCCGTTGCAACATTTGGCGCATGACCGACATGCCCAAGGACATCTCCTCTTGCTATGTCTTTCTTCTCGATGCCCCTGACGTTGAATCCTATGTTGTCGCCAGGCTCAGCTTCTGTCAGCTGCTCGTGGTGCATTTCAATTGTCTTGACTTCGCCTACAATTCCCTTCCCTTCCCTTGCCGGAACAACTATGATTTTATCATTTAATTTCATTACTCCTGTAACAACCTTGCCTACAGGGACTACCCCTATTCCGGTTATGTTGTAGACGTCCTGTATAGGCAGCCTTAGCGGAAGCTGTGTCGGCTTCTGCGGCTCTTTTAGCATGTCAAGAGTTTCAAGAAGCGTGTGCCCCTTGTACCACGGCATGTTCTCGGATTTCTTGGCTACATTGTCGCCCGGGAAAGAAGCTCCCGCGACAAAAGTTATTTCATCCGGCTTGTATCCGACAAGCTTCAGCTGCTTTGAAACCTCGTCCTTGACTTCGTTGAATCTTTTCTCGTCGTATTTTGCCATGTCCATCTTGTTGACATAGATTATGATCTGGTTTACGCCCAAAGTCCTTGAAAGGAAGATGTGCTCTTTGGTCTGTGCCTGCACTCCGTCTCCGGGATTTGCAGAAACAACCAGAACTCCGGCATCTGCCTGCGCAGCGCCTGTTATCATGTTCTTGATGAAATCCTTGTGGCCCGGCGCGTCAATAATTGTAAAGTAATATTTTTGCGTCTCGAATTTTTTGTGAGAAAGGTCTATTGTGACTCCCCTTTCCCTCTCTTCTTTCAGGTTGTCCATGACAAAGGCAAACTCAAAACCGACTTTTCCAAGCTCCTTTGCAAGGTCTTTCAGCTTCCTCATTGCCTGCTCGTCGATGTTTCCTGTGTCGTACAGCAGCCTTCCTACTGTAGTTGATTTTCCGTGGTCAACGTGACCGATAAACACGATGTTCATATGCGGTTTTCCTTTAGCCATTTTTAAATTTCCTCCGATATTTTATTTAAATTGCATTATAGTTTTTACACTATTTTTATCTCATTTGGGAAAGTCAGGGCATTTATAAAGGTTTTGGAAAAATACGAGTGAAAACGAGAATCAAGTAAGCCATGTTTTTGCTGGCAGCAGAAAATCTAACATTGTTTAAGCGGTTTCGCTTTGCTACATCCAAATATTTTTCTTTTGGATTCGGGCTTAGACTAAACTATTTAATCCAAGAAATAATTAACCAAATTAATCCAAAAACTCCTAAAATAGAAAGACTGAAGGCAACTTTATCTTCATATAGTTTTTGAAAAAAATTTCTAGATTCTAGCCATTCTTGATATTTTTTTGAATTTTCTTTAGTGGCAAAATATTTGTTTTGTAAAAATATTTTCACAGATTTGGCATGAATTGAACAAATAGGGGTTTTCTTGTCCAAATAGTCTATTTTTACATGATTTTTACAGATAATTCTACCGCATTCTGGACATATACTCATTTTTTCATATTCCATTTCTTGTCTTTCACAGATTTTACATTTCTTCAATTCATCTATAAGAAATAGGCGATTATGTTCTCCCTTAACATAAAATTGCTGTTTGTAGTTCATTTTTAATATTGCGATTTCATTTGTCCACAGTGGAAGATAGATAGGGATAAATTCTTTTATATCGATGTCTCTTCTTTTAGGGGTACAATTCTTTGAATAAGAAACGTTGTTATTTCCGGTATAACTTACTTCATGAGTATGCTGTTCGGTAATTTTATTTACTGCGTGTTCCTCAATATCATTTTCAGTAAATTCATATGGTATTGTTTTGTGAGTGCTATTTTCTTGTATTTCATCAGTATCAAATCTTGAAGTGAAATAGAACCCTTGTATGTGTTCGTCTAGCTCTTTTCCAGTAACTCCGTCAATAATAATTTGACCAGAATGATTGTAACTATCTATAAGACCAACTGAGGTGTAAGTATCAAAAGAAACATTATATCTAATGTAACATGCAGGATTATACACCAATTCTGACTTAACCTTTGCTTTGTGCTCTTGGTTCCCATATATTTTTGAATATCCCTTTAAAGCTAATTCTTTTGGTTGCTTTTCATTTATATTCTCAAAAGAATTATTTGTTATAATCTGAATTTTACCATTTAAGATTACAATTTTTAGTTCATTGCATAAATTTTTTAATTTCTTACCATCAATCAACTCTATTTCCTGCCCTATTTGTTTATTATAAGCAATTGCTTCTTGAGAAAAACTGCCAGAAGTAACAACAATTCCTTTTATTTCTTTATCTGGGTGTTTCATTTCTTCATGATTCATTGCACCTTGTAATTTTTGAATGATTGGTCTTCCAACAAAATGTTGATGTTTACATTCCACTAAAAAAATATCATTATTATTTCCTTCCATAATAATGTCTTTACCAACATCATGGGATTTCTGGGTAACTCTTATATTTTGATAACCTTTCTTCTTCATTATTTTTGCGATAAGTTCTTCAAATTGGTAACCGTCTAGTCCATCAAGCATTAATGGTTTATCTTCCATATAGCAATATAATTAACCGCTGATATAAAAATTTACCCAAGAAGCTCAGCTCTAGCTAAACATATGCGTTTCTCAAAATCGAAACATTTATATATCTATGATATATATCTATAATATATCTCACTGGTGACTTTCATGAATTTCACTTACAAGGGAAAGCCAATACTTCCGACAAAAACGGCATTAAATGAATTAAGTGAAATTAATGTGAATCTGTATGAAGTTCCGGAAATTTTGGAAAATGGCTTTGAAATCAGAAAAAGAAAAAAGAACATTACTGAAAGAGGCATTCAAAGAGGAAATAAAGTGATAAATGTTGTAGTGGTTGATTTAGGGAATTACTACAAATTAATTCATGCTGGAGAATTCACTTTAAGCAAGAAATTCAAAAAATTAATGAGGAAGAAAAATGGAATTTGAAAATTTGAAGCTGAAATGCGAGTGCGGCGGAAAGATGGAAAAGATAAGAACAGAATGGAAAGGTATAGAAGTAAGAGGATGGAAATGCAGTAAATGCGATGAGGAAGTTATAAATCCGGCAGATGCGCAGAAGGCATTGGAAATGGAAAGAGCAAGAAGTAAAAATCTGCTTACAGTTAAGTTAAGGAAAGTAGGAAAAAGCAATGTGGTTACAATACCCCAGCCAATAATAGAGGCAGAAAATTTAAAGGAAGGGCAAAAATTGGAGTGGAAATTGGAGCGAGGACGATTAGTATTAACTCCTTAATAGTTTTACAATTTAATAGTATCTATCTCACCATAAACCCGTTATTCTCTTTCGCAAAATCCTTCGCATATTCGAACTCATGCTCGCTTTCGGAATAGATTGTGAATAATCTCTCTCCCTTCTTGACTTTGTCCCCTATGTGCTTGTACAAATACAATCCTGCGCCTTTGTCATGGGGAGCGCCTGCAATTCTTGCAACCCTTGAAATTATCAAATTATCTATATCAAAAACTTTCCCGCTTTTTGCTGAAACAATATCCCTGCAGTATTTCCCGATTTTTATGTCCTCTGCAGCAGTCTCCTTTCCTTTCTGCGCTTTTATTATCTCTATCATCTTATTGTAGGCTTTCCCGGAATCCAGGATATCCAAAGCTTTCCTGTAGCCGTTCTTGACGCCGAGCATCCTGAAAATCTCGGCGCACATCACTATGCATTTCTTCTCCAGATCGATCGGCCTTCTTGGGTCTCTTTTCAGCAGCCATAAGACATCCCTTGCCTCAAGAGCAGGCCCTATGCCGTTTCCGATCGGCTGCCTGCCGTCAGTTATCAGCACCTTGATGTGCTTCCTGAGCTTGCTGCCTATTTTCTCGAATTCTTTTTTTAGTTTAATTGCCCCTACCCTGTTTTTTACTTTCGCATCCTTGCCGCTGGGTATATCAATAAGAATATGGGTGCTTGACACAGAATGTTTTTTTGCCATTATGGAAGCAAGCAATTGGGACTCAGCATCAATCTCAAGCGGCCTTTCAACCGCTATTATTTTGTCGTCGGCAGGCGCCAGGTTCAAAGCCCCTCCCCAGATAATGCATCCGTTCGTCTTCAGAATTATCTCCTTCATTTTTTTTATTGGAAACACCACATCTGCAAGGACTTCCATGGTGTCTGCCGTGCCGGCAGGGCTTTTTATAGATCTTGAGCTTGTCTTTGGCATCGCATAGCCTGCTGCGGCCATTATCGGGACAATGATTAACGTTGTCCTGTTTCCCGGAATTCCGCCAATAGAATGCTTGTCAATAACAGGGTATTTGTTCAGCCTAAGCGTGTCGCCGTGCCTCACCATTGATTTTGTCAGAAGAATAGTCTCTGCCGTGCTCATCACATTGGTATAGCATGCAGCGACAAAATATGCAAGCTCAACCTGGCTCAGCTTGTTATGCACTATATCCCAGACAATCTGGTCTATCTCTTCTTTTGACAGGCTCTGGCCGTCTAGCTTTTTTTTTATATAATCCAAAGACAAGGGTTTTCTTGCTATGGCTATTTCAACATTGTCATTGTTCCTTAGGTTTAAGGATTCTACAACTTCGTCAAAAAGCCCGATTTTTCCCTGCCGGATTATGCTCCCGTTCTGCGCTATGTCAACAACAACAGTCTCTATCTTTTTGCCCTTGCTTATCTTTATCCTGTCCATCACGTGAAGGTCAAGCATGGCTGCGTCCTTGTGATTAAGCACTGCAATTAAAGGCCCGCCGCTGGAAATATCCATGTCTTTTGCTTTTAATTTCATTTTAATCTAAAAATATTTCTCCAATTCCGCCTTTTCTTTCTCGTATACATCAATAAATGTCACCAGCAGGGCAAGCATTAAAGGCCCCAGGACAAGCCCTATAAATCCAAAGAGGCTCAAGCCGCCAAGCACGCCGATAAGGACAAGTATCGGATGAATTTTTGCTTTTGAGCCAATCAGTTTTGGCTTTAGTATATTGTCTATTGTGCTGATCACAAGCGCGCCGTAAGCAATTAGGATTGTGCCGCGCATTATAAAAGATGAATCATTTTGCAGATAGCCGATAAATATCAGGTTCAGGGCGGCAGGCAGCCATATTATTGCAGAGCCAAAATAAGGCACCAGCGCAAACAGCATCATCACAAATCCCCACAATATGGGAGACGGAACCCCTAGCAGCGCAAATCCTATAATTCCAAGAATGCCCTGAACTATCGCTATCGTAATGTTGCCGTAAAATACCCCATAAGTCACATGATGGAACTTGTTAAGAACTTCCTGCTTGTGCGACTCAGTAAGGGGCAGTATGTTTTTGATCTTTGCCCCTAATGCAGAGCCGTCTCTTAGGAAATAAAAAATAACAAAAACCATTACAAAAAGATTTAGAAACACGGAAGGGATTGAAGCGAGAAATTCAGAGGCATTGCTTAGGATAAAGCCCGTAATTTTCTGAATTGTAGCCTGCAGATAATAATCCAGGTTGCCTTCAGGCAAAAATTGCACAAGCGACTTGAGCGACCTGCACGAAGCCCAGTCTTCATTCTTGCACATTATGCTCATAAAGTTTGTCCCCAGGTTTTGCTGGCTTAAGGAAGCGTAGGTAGAATATGCCTCTTTTGAGATTAAGCCTAGAACTATCAGGAAAGGTATTGTAATCAGCAGAATTATCAAAATTGAGAGAATTAAAGCCGATGCATTCCTGTTCTTGATGTATTTTAATGTTTGGGCATACAGCGGGTATGACAGATAAGCGATTACTCCTCCGGTAAATATCGCAGGCAGGAACGGCCTTGCAATGTAAAATGCAAGCAGTATGATAGCCAAAAACAGTACAGAAAAGAACAGCCTCTGGTAAAACTTTGGTTTGATGCTCTCACCGCTTTTTTAATTTTTTAATATTATGGGCCTGACCAGATTCGAACTGGTGACCTTCACCGCTCCGAGCTCGGGGCTTTATGCCCCGCAAAGCGTTAACCGATTTTGCGGTTATTGTCGAGGTGACGTCATACCGCTAGACCACAGGCCCTCAGATTATGAAGTGCCTGTGCCGTATTTATACTTTTCTGAAATTATTTATCCAAAAAGTGCCGCTCCCAGCGGGCTGAAATAAAACAAGAAAAATGCGGTTGCAATGCCGAAGATTGCCAAAATGACGTCCTGCATAATCTGGTGGAATCTTGTAAAGTCCCTTGTAGCTTCCACAATATCCGTTTCTGTAATGATGCCTATAAGCCTGCCGCTGTCAACAACGGGAAATCTCTGTATGTTTCTTTCTTTCAGGGATCGGGTTATTTCATAAAAGGTCGTATCAGGCGATATGATCCTGAACTTTTTGCTCATTATATCCCTGACTTTTGTCTTTTTTAAAAGCGAGCCCCGTATTATGTCCCTCTCGCTCACGACAGCTATCGGCTTGCCATTGTCCAATACCACCAGGCTGCTTACGGATTTTGACGTGGCAAGCTTTGCAGCCTCCCTGATGCCAAAATTCGGAGTTACAGTTATTACCTCCTGCGTCATCATATTCCTTGCTTTTATCATCTTAGGCACCAAAATACGCTGCCAGCGGCCGGTATAAAAAGAACACAAAAAGCTCGAAAACAACGAACAAAATGAGCACTGCATTTTGTATTGCCCTGTGCAGCTTTACATTTTCACTTATGGCATGGACTATGTCGTTTTTTGTTGCAAGCCCTGCAAGCTCTCCATTTTCAACAACAGGGTACTTTCTGAAGCGCTTTGTGTCAATCATCTTCAGGGCTTCGTCAAGCTTCATGTCAGGCGTCATGTAAACAACAGGAGAAGTCATTATTTTGCTGAGACTGTCTTTGAATTTGAGATTGCCGGAGGAGATATTTCTTACAATGTCAAGCTCAGTAATCATGCCAATGGGCTTTTTCCCCTCCACTACCACGATGCAGCCATTTTCAGTTTTGGACAGCAATTTGGCTGCTTCTTCTATCTTCGCCTCTTTTTTTAATGCCGGCACATCAGCCAACATTATCTTCCTGACTCTGGCCATCAGCGAATTATCTAAATTGGTAATATAAATAGTTTTCGAATGAAAATTTAAGAGGTGAGTAACAGGAAAACTTAAATACAACAAAATAATTGGAGGGGGATATGCACAAAAAATATTTTGTATTTTTTGCATTGATTGTAATTTTGATTTCTGCATGCGCCCAAAGGCAGCAGGCTGTCGTTTCGAAAGAAACCGGGCAGAAAGCCCAGCCAGGGCCGGAAGAGGCAAAACTGGTCCAGCCAAAACAGGATATTGCGCCGGATATCAGGGAATTATTTGAAAAATCAAAAACAAGGATAAGCAATGTGTATTACCGTTACAGGGGTCCTGAAACAGGAAGCAATTTCCACGAATTTTACATAAAAGGCCCAAAAATAAAGATAAATCCTTACCTTGAAATAAAAACATTGGACAAGCCAGGTTCCTATGATTCCATTTTCATTGATAAGGCAGCAAGGACGGCTGCATCGTATTGCGAAGCTGTTTATTGCGCCTCCAAAGGCAAGAAGGAAGACTTGAATTACGGACAGGCTTACATACTGACAATATTTGACTGGGCTGAAGTGGAGCGGGCTGCAAAAGTCGGCGAGGAAGTCATTGATTCAAGAAGCACATGGAAAATTGAGACAAATCTCGGAACATTGTGGGTTGACACTTTCTACGGAATTCCTCTGAAAGCGGAATCAAACGGGAAAACATACAGGTTCGAGCAGATTGCGGTTAATAGCGTGCAGGATTCTGACGTTGTGCCTGGTTCTTAGGAAAATAAGCCTCTGGGGAGATTTGCACTCCCGACCTTTGCCTTTTAGGTTTAGCTTAGTACCAAGGCTTCGCGGATAAAAAATTTCTTTTTACCTAACGCAATGGCTGCTATGCTACAGAGGCGTTAATAAATGAAAAATAAGTTTGTTTTTAAAAGTTATGTAATTGTCAGCATACAACACAGAAAGCTATAAATATATTCATAAAATAATCTGCAGAATGAAGCCAAAAACAGTCAAGGTGATGTATTGGATATTTACTGTGCTTCTTGTTCTGGGCATGCTCTTCTCAGGATTTTCTGAAATTATGCAGTTTCCCAGCGCAGTTGAGGTAATGAAGCACCTTGGATACCCGACTTATGTCAATATAATAATAGGAGTTGCAAAGATAATCGGGGCAGTTGTGCTTTTGCAGAACAGATTCAGAACCATTAAGGAATGGGCATATGCCGGCTTTACCATTGATTTCATAGGGGCGGCTGCATCATTATACTTCATAGATGGAATCTTAGCCGCACTTGCTGTGATTCCGTTTTTAATAGTCTTGTTCACATCATATTATTTCTGGAAGAAGCTGCCTAATTAAAGATAGCAATCCGTCAGGGCTTGTTTTCCCTCCTGAAATGTTTTATTTTTTCATTGATTACCTCATAGGCTCTTGTTATGTCATTTTCACTAATCACAAAAGTCAACTGGCTGAGCGTTGAGGCTAGTTCTATAATATTTATCCCATTTCTCGAAATCTGGCTTATAAAATACGCATACAATCCGGGAATATCTCTGCCCTCCATCTGAAATAATTCCTTAAGCGACAGTACTGCCAGATTTTTAGTATATTCCGTAAGGTATGATCTGCACCCATCCAGCAGCTGCTTGTTTTTCTTGTCAATTATGACAGTTATTTCTCCAGAGCCCTGGTTCACAAAGAAAATTTCCTCATTGTCCCATTCTATTTTTGAAGATATTTTTGAAATTTGGTTTACGACATTCTGGTTTCTTTTGAAAGTGATATGAATTATGTCATTCTTTGTGGAAAGCTGGGTATTTGCAATGATTTTTTTTAGCCTGTCAGATATTCTGCTCTTTTTTTCCCGCTCAACGTATCGTTTTATCGCTATTGATATCGATTCTATTGTCGCTTTGGGATTTTCTGCCCTTATTTTTGGAAGCAAGTTTCTGGAAAGCGCAGAAACATTAACCAAATCATCCTTGAGTATTTCAAGCAGGTACAGGTCGCTCTGCAGCTCCTTTTTAACTAAATCTGTCGTGTTTTGTAAATCTAACATTTTACTAAAGTTTTGTTTATTTTTAGACAAAATGTTTATTTATTTAAATAGTTTTCTATAGGATGGTGAAAAAAATGATGAGAAACGCTAATCCGGAAGATTTGGAGCAGTTGGTAGATATTAACAACCAGTCAGCAGAATGGGTTGGGGCGAAAGATAGGGGGTTTTTTGAAAGATATGCCAATCATGTTCTTGTAGTTGAGGAAGAAAAATTGCTTGGATTTGCGTTAATCATGAATCAAAGCACAGACTATAACAGTCCGCATTTTCTGCAATTTAGGCAGATGCTTCCTAAATTCTTTTATGTTGACAGGATTGTTGTAAGGCGGGAAGCAAGAGGAATAGGGATAGGCAGAGAACTATACTCAGTTTTGCGGGAAATAAGCGCAATTGCCCCTGTAGTTTGCGAAATCTGCATAGGGCCCTTGAATGCTGATTCAGTGGCATTTCATGAAAACCTTGGATTTAAGCAAATAGGTCAATATTTTCACGAAGGAAAAACATATGGAATGTACTCTTATAAAGGAAGAAAGTAATAAAGTGCGGGGGAAGGGATTTGAACCCTCGTACTCACTAAGAGACAGGATATCATAATCCCATTTACAAATGGGTGTCTCCTTAAGTCCTGCGCATTTGGCCAGGCTTTGCTACCCCCGCGAAAGATTTTATCGTTTAAGAAAACATTATTTAAATGTTGTGATGTATTATTTTAATTATTGAATAAATAGGCGAGCCCGAGCGTGTGTGCAAACAGCGAGGGCGAGCTGTAAATATTGTCCGAAGGACGGATTTAAAATTTTTATTTGTTAAAATGTTTTAGTTAAAGTTATCCTTTAGCTATTTCACTTAGCTCTTCTTGCGCTTTACAATAGGCGCACGAACATTAACGAACAATTCAATAATAACTAATTTTAAAAATCTTTAAAAAAATTAAAAAATCCCCTTCACTCAAACTTGTACTTCTGCACGTTAAAGAAAGCCTGCACTCTTTTGTATAATTCCCTGCCGTCGGAGTTGACCCTGCCGTCCCATTTGAAGGACCAGAAGTTGTAGATGTACTTGTCAATCAGCGCCCTTATGAAATAAAAGAGAGGCTTGGCCTGGTAAAAGCTGCCGTGGATGTGGGACTCGATAAAGGCGTCTATGTTCACAAGCACATCGCCGTTGTTTACAATGAATTTTTTTCCCTGCCTTTTTATGGCTGATTCCCTTACATTGTCCATCAGAACACGGAGCATTATAATGCCGTGGTGCAGGTCATCAAGATGGCTCTTTATCTCGATAAACCACTGTATTTTCTTGCCGTCTTTGGTGACGCTTTCCATTTTTTTCTTGTGCTCTTTTGTAAACCCTTTTTCATTTATCCAGCCGTCTATCTCGGCATAGAAATCCTCGATTACAAAAGGCCCGGTGTAGGCTGTCCTTAAATCGTAAAGGACTTGTTTTTTCTCGCTCATGCCGGCCTCGATATCAATGCGTAATGCCTGTGCATGTTGAAAAATTTCTCGATGCTGTCATGCAGCGTGTTTATGTCGTGGACAAGCCTCTGCTCAAACCTTTCAGTATAAGCCTTGAATACAAAATAATCGTACATTGTCCTCAGGAAAAACAAGAACGGCTTGCTGTCCCAGTAGCTATCGTAATCGTACAAAAGATATCCGTCAATGAAAATGACAACCTTGCCGCTGTCTGCTTTTGATTTTTTGCCGTCCTGCTTGACATCAACTTTAATCAGATTGTAGCAAAGAACCCTTATCTTGACAATATAGCTTATGTAATCAGTAATTTTCTTCCACGGCGCATACTGCCATTCGATGAATTTCTCGCCGTGGCTGTGAACCTCAAAATCCTTGTCCATCCTCTTGTCAAAGCCCCTTTCCCAAAGGTGGTTTTCTATCATCCTCAGGAGGTCTTTGGCGTCAAATGGGCCATTGTATTCCAGCTTGTCATGGTCCACAACTATCTTTAAGTGCCCCATTTTGACTTAATGCACTCTTGAATGGTGCCTTGTTTCATTAATTTCAGATGTCATCTTCAGCCTTTCTTTGATTAATGCATGAAGCCTCAGGATTATGTTGTAATAGAATTCGTCCCACCAGACGCCTTCGAACTTTTTCCTTATCACATATTTGTTATAGAAACTCTTGAGGTGCGCAAGAAAGGCGCTTTTTTCCCATATCTTCTCATAGTCTGTGACGCACTCGCCGGAAAGCTGTATCCAAATCCTGCCCTTGCTCATCTTTTTCTTTGCGCCGTTTTTAAGCACGACTTCAACATCGTGCATGTCAAATGTCTCGATGTTCACATCAACAACCCATTCGTAATAATCCTCGACTTCCCTTTTTGCCTCGAACTGGTGCATAATTTCAGGCCCAAATGGGCCGGGCTTCCTGTACCTGTTCTGCTTTTCATAAAACTTGAACTTTTTTTGGTGGAAGAAATCAGCGATTGTCTCGTACACGTCCTGCATGTCAAAAACTCCCTTGTATTGGATGTAAACCTTATACGCCGGGGCTACTGGAAAATGTACAAAATCGTCAGATTTCATAAAATATTTCCTGAAAATGAAAATATATAAAGGTATCGAAAATTTACAGGCTCAAGACAAAGATTTATATATTAGTAATTTAATTTTAAAACGGTAAAAAAGGTGCAATTAATGGCAAAAATGATGAAATTCTTTATTTTTATCAGCATATTTCTCTTATTCCTTAATCTCGCCCATGCGGCATCTTTTGATGTCAAGGTCACCGCAATAAAAGACAGGATAGTTGTTGATGAAGTGGCTGAATTTGAAGTTGCCATACAGAACAACCTGGAAACAGAAGAGGAGTTTACCGTCAAAAAGGCAGGATTCCCTTTCTGGGACATGTACATAAAGCCGCTGCAGAACCCAATAAAAGTAAAAGTGCCTGCGCAAAGCTCCGCATCAATCAGGCTTTTTGTTGACCCATTGTATATAACCTCTGTGGATACTTACACTCTTGAGCTGGGGGTAGTGCTTGACAGGACAGGCGTTGAGCAGAAAGCACCCATTACAATAGGCATAAAGTCCACAGACCCTTTAATCCAGGGCTATATTCCCACAGTACTGGCAACCATAAGCATAGAGCCGGAAGCAATAGATCCAAGGCAGGAATTTAAGATATCAGTCATGCTGAACAACCAGAACATCATAAATTATTCCAACCTCACCCTTAAAGTCGAAAGCGGCCTTCTAAAGGACGAAATTCATTTTCAACTTGGCCCGAAAGAGGACAAGACAATAGAGCTAAGGCAAAAGCTGGATGATGCGACTCCGCCGCAAAAAGACAAATTAGTTGTGGCTGTCTTTAAGGACGAAAGGGCTATAGTAAATCCAACAGCCAGCGAAATTGAGGTTAAGGAGTATGTGACTACAACCGAACTTCCTAAAGAGAAATCATTTTTAAAAATAAAGCGGGTCATAAATCTATTCTCCAATAATCCGGATTACAAAGAACCAATAAAGGTAGAGACTACCTTATTCAGCAACCTCTTCCTGAGCACGAGCCCGAGAGCCGAGCTGAAAAGCGAGGGCGGAAAGCATTATCTAGTATGGGAGGCCAATCTTGATCAGGACAAAAAGATGGCCATACGGGTAAATGAAAACTACAGGCCCCTTGTCGTGATAATTGCGCTTGCAATTGCATCTGTTGCATTATATTTTGTTTTCAGAAGCCCGATTGTTGTAAGGAAAAGCATAGCCAATGTCGGCATGAGCGAGGGCGGCATCTCGCATGCCAAAGTAGTCATAAGGGTAAAGAACAGGAGCGGAAGCCAGATTGCAAACATCGAAGTCATGGACCATCTGCCCCACATCGCGCATGTTGAAAAAGAGCTTTCAATAGGCTCCATGCAACCTCATGCAGTGATGCAGCACCCAAAAAGAGGCCTGATAATTAAATGGAATCTGGAGGTATTGGAGCCGGGCGATGAAAGGGTGCTTTCATACAGGATGAAGTCAAGGCTGTCAATACTCGGGGAGTTCAACCTGCCGTCTGCGTCAGCCAGGACAAAAATAGGCAATAAGGTTATTATAACAAACTCCAATAGGGTGACTGTCAGCGGGTAAGAATTTAATTTCTTTCATAATATTTATAAACAAAGTTTAATTCTGAATTTAATGATATGCAAGCGAAAGAATTGAGCTTGCTCGCGTTCAAAACCCCGCGTAGCTTAACGGTGGAGCGCTCGGCTGTAGGGATTTCGTTTATCGACTATGCACTTTGCAAAGGATGAAGATAAATCAGCGCAGCTCCCGGGAGGTCGCTGGTTCAAATCCGGCCGCGGGGATTTTATTTAATAGTTTTCCAGGAATGCAATAAAATTTGATGAAATATCAATAATCTGGAGTTACAAATGAAACAACTCTTGATTCCAGGTCAAAATTTAAAGCGTATCCTTGCCTGATAACTGGATGATTTATAAAAGGGTCCGGTAATCCACGTAATATTGCAATTGCTCTTTCTTCTGTAATACCATACTCTCTCATTATTTGTTTCACTTTTAGATTTCTAGAAGCTTGCCCAGGATAAAATTCCGGAGGAAGGGCTATTCCAAACTTATCTGCTATTGCAAAAGCCATAGCTTTAATCAACCGCTCATGTGAAGTAAAAATTCCTATTTCTGAGCCATATTCGTCTAATAACGCCAGGTTTTGCTCCCCATACCTTATCATTTCTTCTTTATCACCCATACTTCTAAGTTCACTAAGCCTTGTATCCTCATCAATGTAGACAATTCCACCAGATTTCTCTCTTAACATTGGAAGCAGTAATTG